>JAGYIZ010000069.1 GCA_018402425.1 Candidatus Atribacteria bacterium
AGCGTTGTGTGTAGTCAATCATGGAATATTTAAGAAATTTATGGTAAGATTGCCACAACAATGAAGGAGGAAATGTTAATCTAATGGAAAACAAGAACGATGTAATTGAAGAAAAACAAGAAAAGCAAGACACGAACGAAACTCAGGACCAGGCTCAAATGAATGATCTTATGAATGATTCATTGGACGGGTTCAAAAAAATCAGGAGAGGAGAAATTACCAAAGGTAAAGTCGTAAAAGTAGATGATGAAGGGTATCTTGTAGATATAAACTACAAGATGGAAGGATTCCTTCCTGCTACCGAAGAGTCGCTTTTTACTACAGGTCAGGACAAAGTTAATCATTCGCTGGAAATTGATGACGAAATTGATGTTTATATTATAAAAGTGGATGAAAAAAATAGTCAAATACATCTCTCCCGCGAAAGAGCACGATATATTATTTTATGGGATCAGCTTATCAATGCCCATAAAAGTAAAAAACAAGTTCAAGGTGAAGTAGTAGAAAAAAATAGCAACGGACTCATTGTTGATTTGGGAGTTAAGGCTTTTGTTCCGCTATCTCATGTAGAACAGCAATTTATTGAAGAAAAAGATTTAGATAAATATGTTGGCAAAAAATTATCTTTTCATATTTTAAAAATAGATAAAAATAGGAATAATATTGTATTATCACATCGCCTTGCCCTGGAAAAAGAAAGAGAGGCCTTAAAACAAAAAACACTTTCTAACCTGGAAGTTGGGCAAACTTTAGATGGTAAAGTGGTTAATATTACTAACTTTGGTGCCTTTGTTGATATCGGCGGAATTGAAGGACTATTACATCTTTCCGAAATTACCTGGAAAGATATGAAAGATCCCTTAAAACTTATTCAGAAAGGCGATGAAATCAAGGTCAAGGTTATCGATTTTGAAAAAGAAAAGAAAAAAATATCCCTCAGCATAAAACAACTAACTCCCAATCCCTGGGATGTTCTAGATGAAAAATTCAGTGTCGGTGATGAAGTTGATGGAAAAGTCTTAAGCATTAAAAATTTTGGTGCCTTCATTGAGTTAGAAGATGGGTTAAATGGTTTACTGCACATTTCAGATATGTCCTGGGCTTATACCAGAGAACCGCAGGATATCCTTTCTGAAAATGAAGAAATCAAAGTCAGGATATTGGATATTGATAAAGAAAAAAGGAAAATATCTCTGGGATTAAAACAGCTCATGGATGATCCATGGAAAACTATTGAAGAAAAGTATGCTGTTGGAAGTATAGTTGAAGGGAAAATAACCCAGATTAATTCCTATGGCGCCAATGTAGAAATAGACCCGGGCGTTACCGGAATCATTCATCTTTCTGAAATCGATTGGAAATACATCGAAAAACCTTCCAGCGTATTAAAAAAATATGCCGTCATGCCTCTAAAGGTAATTAAGATTGATAATAAAGACCGGATTATTTTCCTGAGTAGAAAACAAACTTTGCCCAACCCCTGGGAAGATATTACCAGTAAATACAAGGTAAATGATAAAGTTAAAGGTACTATTCTGAGAATAAAAAATTTCGGTGTATTTGTTGCTCTCGATGAAGAAATTGAAGGCTTTTTACCATTTTCTGAAATATCCTGGGAGGATTTAAAACACCCCAGCCAGGTATTTGCAAAGGGAGACGAAGTAGAGTTAAAAATTATCGAAATTGATAAAGAAAAGTCTCAGCTGACCCTTAGTCGTAAACGTCTCATTCCCAATCCATGGAGTGAAATTCGCAGAAAATACGGTGTGGGCAGCCTTATCGAGGGTAAAGTGGTCAATATTACAGATTTTGGTGCTTTTGTTAATTTGGGAGAAAATATTGATGGACTTGTTCCACTGGCAGAAATATCCAACCGTAGGATTGAGAATGCTGAAAGTGTCCTATCAGTAGGTGACACGGTTCAAACTCTTATTACAAAAATTGATGAGAAAAGGAAAAAGATAAGTTTAAGCATCAGAAGAGCCGAAAAAGAAGAACAAAAACAGTTAGTGAAAGATTATAATAAAGAACAGGACAGTGATAGAATATTATTGAAAGATGTATTCGGGGATATTCTGAATTTTAAGAAAAAGTAATTTTAAGGAGCATATCTTATTATGGAGGACGAGGGAAAAAAAAGAAACTACCTGTCTAATTTGAGATTGGGTGAAATTTTTATTAACCAGTCGATGATTAATTCCGAGCAGTTAAAAAAAGCTCTGGAAATCCAAAAGACCGATAGCAAAAAGAAAATCGGGGAAATTCTGGTCAGTCAAGGAGCTATTACCCAGAAACAGCTTCTGCAGGCATTGCAACATGTTTATGAAGCAGAATATATTGAGCTGGAAGATGTCATACTTGACCCGGAAATCGTATCTATTATTCCCAAAAGGATCGCAGTCCGTTATAAAATTGTACCTCTTAGCAAGGAAAATAATACTTTAACCATTGCTATGGCTAATCCCCTGGATGTAAATACGATTGATTACATCAAGGAATACACTAAAATGGACGTCAACCCAAAATTTGCTAGCGAGGAAGACATTACCAATGTCTTGAGTACTCACTACGAAGTGGGAGGACATTTTGATGATATTCTAGAAAAGGTCGATGTCTCTAATGTTAGTGAATATGGTGATGAAGTCAATCTTTCAGCATTGGAAGCAATCAGCCAGGAAGCACCGGTTATTCAGCTGGTTAATATGATTATAGTGCAGGGTATCAAAGAAAGAGCTAGTGATATACACCTGGAACCTAACAAAAGAGGATTATTGGTCAGATATCGTATTGACGGAATACTGCATGATGTACGGATGTTACCTGCCAGAATCAAACCGGCGATAATTTCCAGGATTAAAATATTGTCGCGAATGGATATTGCTGAACGTCGCTTGCCCCAGGATGGTCGTTTCCAACTTCGTTTCGGAGCCAGAGAAGTGGATTTAAGAATATCATCTATTCCAACTGTCTATGAAGAAAAAATAGTTATGCGTCTTTTAGACAAAAGTCAGGGTGTCATTTCTCTCGATAGTGTAGGATTCACAGAGAAACAGTTGGGAGAATTTCGTGGTATGATTAAATCTTCTTATGGGGTTATTCTCATTACTGGTCCCACCGGTAGCGGAAAAAGTACTACCTTGTACGGGGCTCTTAATGAAATTGATTCCATTGAAAAAAATGTTATTACTGTTGAAGATCCTGTTGAGTATAAGTTAGAAAGAATAAATCAGATTAACGTCAGGCCAAAAATTGATTTAACCTTTGCTAATGCCCTTCGTTCTATATTGCGGCAGGATCCGGATATCATTATGATTGGAGAAATGAGAGATCCGGAGACAGCACATATAGCTGTTCAATCTGCCCTAACCGGTCATCTTGTTTTTAGTACACTACATACCAATGATGCGGTAAGTTCACTTACTCGAATGGTTGATATGGGTATTGCTCCATTTCTAATTTCTTCTTCAGTCATAGGTGTTATGGCGCAGAGGTTGGTACGCCGGATATGTCCCAGATGCATCGAGGAGTACACACCTGAAAAAGATGTTCTGGAAAATCTTAAAGTTAACTTCAAGGTCCCGGATCCTGGGAAGTTTAAGCTTTATCGCGGCAAAGGTTGTGATTATTGCAAAAATACAGGATATAGGGGAAGAACTGCCATATTTGAGATAGTTCGTATTAATGATGAAATTCGTTCCATGATTATGAAAAATACTTCCAGTAATGAAATAAAAGAAGCTGCTATCAAAAATGGCATGCGCACTCTTTTGGACAACGGAGTGGCACAAGCATTAGAAGGGACCACCACCATTGACGAAGTATTACGGGTAGCGGTATAATCACTTTATTTAAGCATAAAAAACACCTTCTAAGAAGCTAGTAATGGTTAAATAAAGGGTTAAGTCTCTTTTTGGGGTTTCTTCAAACCACCCGCTTTGCGGGTGCGATATTTAAATAAGCAGCAGTTTAAGAAAACAAAATATCAATATTTTAGATTTTTTCTATAAATATCTTATTTTAACCGGTAGAAGGAGTTTTTTATGAGAGAGATGAGCAGCGAACAAATAAGGGAAGCGTTCCTAAAATTTTTCCAGTCTAAGAATCATAATATCATGCCCAGCGCATCACTTATTCCCGAGGACCCCAGTATTTTATTTACCATTGCTGGCATGGTACCTTTCAAACCGGTTTTTTTGGGTCAACAAAAGTCAACAATGAAAAGAGCAACTACTTCTCAAAAATGTCTTCGGACTAATGACATTGATAATGTTGGAAGGACTGCCCGTCATCATACTTTTTTTGAAATGTTAGGAAACTTTTCTTTTGGTGATTATTTTAAAAAAGAAGCAATCCAATGGAGTTGGGAATTTTTTACAGAGGTGATTGGATTTCCAAAGGATAAATTATATGTATCAGTCTATAAAGATGATGATGAATCATTTAATCTATGGCACAACATGATTGATTTATCGGAAAATCATATTGTTCGTTTGGGAGAAGAAGATAATTTTTGGAAAGTTGGTCCCATAGGCCCATGTGGTCCCTGTTCGGAAATTTATATCGACATGGGACCGGAAAGAGCATCGCAGAACGGTGGTGGTGTTGGAGTCAATGATCGTTATCTGGAATTATGGAACCTGGTATTTATGCAATTCAACCGGAATGAAGATGGTTCCTTAGAACCTCTTCCCAAAAAAAATATTGATACGGGATTGGGATTGGAAAGAATTACCTCAGTATTGCAGAAAGCTCCTTCAGATTTTGAAACAGATTTATTTTTACCCATTATTCAGTATACTGCGAAAAAAGCAAACCTTGATTATCGAAAAAACCCTAAACATGATATTGCCTTAAAGGTAATTTCAGACCACATTAGGGCATTGGTTTTTATGATAACCGACGGTATATTCCCATCCAATGAAGGAAGGGGTTATGTACTAAGAATGCTTTTAAGAAGAGCCTATCGCTATGGAAAGGTTCTTGAATTGAACGAGCCTTTTCTCTATGATATTGCACCACAGGTTATTAAGCTTATGCAAAATGCTTATCCTGAAATAAAAGAAAAAGAAAAGAATATTTATGAATTGATTCTAACTGAAGAAAAACGTTTTCAAGAAACACTTAATCTCGGTCTTAATATTCTGGAAACATATGTAGATAAACTTAAAAGGGGAAACCAAAAGATGTTAAGTGGGAAAGATGCTTTTACTCTTTATGATACTTATGGGTTTCCGCTTGAAATCAGCAAAGATGTCTTATCTGAAGCAGGATTATTAGTAAACGAAGAAGATTATCATAAATACATGCTGGAACAAAGAGAACGTTCACGTCAATCATGGGATTCCGGTAAAACTGATAGTGGACAAGACAAAAAAAAGGAAAAACTCTATCATAATATCTTATCTTCAAATGGAGAAACTATTTTTAATGGCTATCATCAGATTTCTTCTGAGACTGAAATAATTGCACTAATTCAGGGAAATGAACAGGTTGAACAGCTCGAAACCGGTCAGCAGGGTCTGATTATTTTAAAAGAAACACCATTTTATGCAGAAAAAGGCGGACAAAAAGGGGATTGTGGTACTATTGCAGCTTATAACGGCACAACTGCTACGGCTAAAGTATATGACACACAAACCCCATTGGAAGGCCTGATTGTTCATTATGTACAGGTAGAAAAAGGTTATTTTAAAAAAAACCAGCATGCCAAGGCCCAGATCGATGACCGGGAGAGAATAGCAATTGCCGCTAATCATACAGCTACCCATCTGTTACACCATGCCTTAAGAGAAGTACTGGGAGAACATGTAAAACAGGCAGGTTCTTCGGTTACTGCCGAACATCTGAGATTTGATTATACTCACTACAAGCCTCTCAAAAAGGAAGAAATAAACAGGATTGAGAAAATAGTGAACAAACAGATTGAAGAAAATTATCCGGTTAAGTCTGAAATTACCAATTTAAAAGCTGCCCGGGAGAAGGGAGCCATAGCCCTGTTTG
>JAGYIZ010000007.1 GCA_018402425.1 Candidatus Atribacteria bacterium
ACTATATTCCGGTAATTGCTACAATTGGGGTAGATGATAGTGGAGCAAGATACAATATCAATGCCGATACAGTAGCGGGACAGTTGGCCATTGCGCTTAAAGCAGAAAAATTAATCTACCTGACAGATGTTGATGGAATATTAAGAGAATTAGAGGATGCTAATTCAATTATTAGCAGTCTGAAAGCCGAAGAAGCCAGGGCGTTACTCAAATCCGGACAGATACAGAAAGGGATGATTCCTAAAGTTGAGTCAGCTATTCAAGCATTAGAAAATGCAGTCAGTAAAGTTCATTTTCTCAACGGAAAGCATGTTCACTCCATCCTATTGGAATTATTTACCGATAGCGGGATAGGGACAGAATTTATTTCAGATTAAAAATCAGATAAAAGAGATTTTGAAAATATAATATTGTGGGAGGAAAAGAATGAATATTAAAAATACCAAAGAATTAATTGAAGAGGAGGGTAAATATTTAATTCAAACTTATAAGCAGCCGGAGATGGTACTGGACAGGGGTGAGGGAACAAAAGTATGGGATATAGAAGGAAAAATGTACTATGATTTTATCGGAGGCATTGCGGTTAATAGTTTAGGTTATTGCCATCCCGGGATTGTGGAAGCTATCCATAAACAATCAGAGAAATTGATTCATTGTTCCAACCTTTTTTATAATGCACCTCAGATTCTTCTGGCCAGAGAGCTGGTGAATAATTCCTGCGGAGACAGGGTGTTTTTCGGCAACAGTGGGGCAGAGGCAAATGAAGCAGCTATTAAATTAGCGGTTAAATACTTTAAGGAACAAGGTAAAGAAAAGTTCAAAATTATTTATATGAAAGATTCTTTTCATGGCAGAACAATTGCTACACTGGCTGCCACTGGAAAATATAAATATCAAAAGGATTACCTTTCTCTTTTACCAGCCTTTAAACAGGCAATTTTTAATGATTTAGATTCTATTAAGGATGCTTATGATGAAAATGTTGCTGCTGTGCTGGTGGAACCGGTTCAGGGAGAAGGTGGAATCAATATTGCTACAGTAGAATTTATGGAAGGATTAAGAGAATTTTGTGATAGTAAAGGTATATTATTAATTTTTGATGAGATACAGTGTGGACTGGGACGAACCGGAAAGATGTTTGCCTATCAAAATTATAATATTGAACCTGACATGTTGACTCTGGCAAAACCTTTAGGTGGTGGTTTGCCTTTAGGGGCATTGATTGCCAAAGAAAAGATTGCCTCTGCCTATAAACCCGGAGACCATGGAACTACTTTCGGAGGAAATCCGGTTGCCTGTGCTGCTGCTTTGGCTTTCCTGGAAGTGTTAGAAGAGGACGGCTTGTTGGCAGAATGCCAGAAGAAGAGTAAATATTTTCAGAAAAATTTAGAACTGCTAAAGACAAATTATCCTGGTTTAATCAAAGAAATACGGGTAATAGGATTAATGGTGGGTTTAGAATTAGAAAAAGACGGTCTGGTAGTAGTAAAAAAAATGCTGGATGAAGGAATATTAATCAACTGTACTGCTGGAAATGTGTTGCGTTTCTTACCACCACTGATTGTTCAAGAGAAAGAGATTGATTATCTCGTTAATGCCTTAGATAAGATATTTAAAGAAATAAAATAGTATTTGCCAATTTATAGCATGATTAATGAATAATTTTTTAAAATTAAAAATAATTTAAGGAGATGTTTTGTAATGAAAAAACTAAAGAAGATTATACTGGCTTATTCAGGTGGTTTGGATACTTCAATTGCCATCAAATGGTTAAAGGAAAATTACTGTGAGGAAATAGTAACCGTAGCAGTTGATGTGGGACAGGAAAGTGACTTGGAATTTGTAAAAGAGAAAGCTTTGAAAGTTGGTGCAAGCAAATCATATGTGGTGGATGCCAAAGAAGAGTTTGCCAGAGAATATGCTTTAAAAGGATTGCAGGCAGGAGCTGTTTATGAACAACATTATCCCTTAGCGACTGCTTATTCCAGACCTTTGATTTCCAAAATATTAGTTGATTTTGCAAAAAAGGAACAGGCACAGGCAATTTCCCATGGCTGTACCGGCAAAGGCAATGACCAGGTAAGGTTTGAAGTATCAACCGCTGCTTTGAATCCAAACCTGCAGGTTGTTGCTCCGGCAAGGGAGTGGGGATTTACCCGGGAAGAGGAAATTGAATATGCAAAAAAATATAATATTCCAGTTCCGGTAGATGTTGACAATCCTTATAGTGTTGACCAGAACTTATGGGGTAGGTCATGTGAGTGTGGAGTTCTGGAAAATCCCTGGGTAGAACCACCGGAAGAAGCATATGAATGGACAATAAAACCAGAGGATGCTCCCAATAAACCGACTTATTTGGAAATTTATTTCGAAAAAGGTGTCCCTTTAAGTGTGGATGGAGAAAATATTTCCCTATCGACTCTTATCTCCAAGCTGAATAAAATAGGAGGCGAAAACGGGATAGGACGCGTAGATATGGTGGAAAACAGGTTGGTTGGTATTAAGTCAAGAGAAATTTATGAGTGTCCCGGAGCAACTATCTTATTGAAGGCTTACGGTGCATTGGAAAGTCTGGTTTTACCTGGAGATTTAGCCCATTTCAAGCAAATTATTTCTCAGAAATATGCAGAGCTGACTTATAATGGCTTATGGTTCTCAGCTCTAAAGGAAGCATTGGATGGATTCGCTGGCGTTATCAAAGAAAAAATAAACGGAACAGTAAAAATTAAGCTATTCAAGGGACAATGTATTGTTATCGGAAGAAAATCTAAAAATTCACTTTACGATTTTAACCTGGCAACGTATGATGAAGGTGATACCTTTAATCAGGATTTTGCCAAAGGTTTTATTCAACTCTGGGGATTACCGAGCAAAGTTTATGCCTCTGTCAATAGTAAAAATAAACAAGAGGATTAATATGGAAAAACTATGGGGCGGCAGATTCAAAAAAGAGATAGATAAAACAATGCAGGCTTTTGTTTCTTCCATCTATTTTGATAAAAAGCTGGTCAAACATGATATCCTGGGCAGTATTGCTCATGCCAAAATGCTGGGGAAATGTAAAATCATTACCAGGATTGAGGCTGATAAAATCATAAAAGGATTGAAGGATATTTTGAGCCAAATTAAAGACGGAAGTTTAATTGTCGATAACCAGGCAGAAGATATTCATACCTGGGTTGAAAATATATTGAGAGAAAAGATAGGTGAAATTGCCGGAAAACTTCATACTGCCCGAAGCCGTAATGATCAGGTTGCCCTTGATGAGAGAATGTATTTAAGGGATGAAATTAGAACAATTCAACAAAATTTGGATGCTTTGCAGGAAGCCCTGCTATTTATAGCGTGGAATCATCTGGGAATTATTATGCCTGGTTATACCCATTTGCAGCATGCCCAACCTATCCTATTTTCTCATTACCTGCTGGCTTATTTTTTTAAATTTAACCGGGACAGGGAAAGATTAGAAGATTTGTATAAAAGGGTAGATTTTCTTCCGTTAGGCTCTGCTGCTATGGCTGACATCTTACCCGATAGACCGGCAATATCTGGCAAAAGAGCTTAATTTCAGTGAGATTTCACAAAATAGCCTTGATGCGGTAAGTGACAGGGACTTTATTATTGAATTTTGTCGGATTCAGCGACAATGTTGCATCTTAGCCGTTTAAGCGAGGAAATAATTTTATGGTCTTCCAAGAGTTTGATTTTATTGAATTGATGATTCTTTTGTACCGGTAGTAGTATTATGTCTCAAAAGAAGAACCCTGATGCAGCAGAATTAATCAGAGGCAACTAGGCAGAGGTATGGTCATCTTATGGCTTTACTTACTGTCATGAAAGCCCACTTCTTGCTTATAACCATGATATGCAGGAAGACAAGGAGCCTCTGTTTGATTCAGTAGAGGTCTTAAAAATTCTACTTATCATAATGAGTGGAATGGTTAGAACTTGCAGGTTAAATCAGAGAATATGAGAAATAGTCTGAAGGGAGATTTTTCCAATGCTACTGAAGTTGTTGATTATTTAGTTAAGAAAGGTTTGGCTTTTCGTGAAGCCCATCAAGTAGTAGGAGAAATTGTACTATATTGTATTGAACAAAAAAGAATATAGAGCAGTTAAGACTAAAAGAATTCCAGAATTTTCAGCACCTTTGAAAAAGATGTTCTAAATATACTCAGCCCAGAAGATGTTGTAAACTCCAAGAAATCTCTACGGCGGTACTTCCATGCATAGGGTAAAAAAGGCTATAATAGAAGCGAAAAATATTTGACAATTGAAAACAAAATAATCAATTTGACTTTGGATAGTAATTCGTATGATTTAAAGTACGATATTCGCAATAAAAAGTTTGTAAATTGGGTAGAAATACATGGAAGAGAAGAAAAAGATTATGGCCGAAATTAATGATTTATTTCGCAACTGACTGAAATGTTATGGAACATGTCTATAGCAGTCATCTTTCTACTAGAAAAGTTTCCTTTAGTATTACTGAACATTATCTCATCGAATTTTTAGGGAAAGAATCCTTTGCTTCAATGAGCAAACTTTCCCGATATTCCATGTTCCTACTACCATACAAGCATCGTTGACCGTTTAGTCCAGCGTGGTTATATAAAAAGACGTCGAGCTCAGCAGGATAGAAGGAAAGTTTTGGTTACTCTTTCAGAAAAGGCAAGGAATTTTATCTTATCATCGCTATGAATCACGAAGTCTATGCCCATTATTTGTCCAAATTACCAGATAAGGGAAAAAATTTTCGTCAAAGTTTGACTGAAATAAAACGAAATATTGATTACCTTCAGGATTATTTTAAAGAAATCTAGAATATAATAGATATAATTATATTTTCAATCATCTTGATTAATAATAAATAGGAAATTAAAAATATATAATATAGTGAGAATTAGATGATATAAATTATTTCTGAGGTGTAGAAGCAAAAATGACTGGAACAGAAAAGAACAGTTTAAGAAAATATTATCAAAAGTCGATAAAAGAAATAGAATCAGAGCTAAATACTTCTTTAAGAAAAGGACTGAGTGAATCTGAAGTCAATAACCGTCTGAAAAAAATCGGACCTAACCAGTTAAAAGAGGGCAAGAAAAGAACGATATGGAATATGCTGATAGACCAGTTTAAAGATGTTCTAATTCTTATTTTATTGGTCTCTGCAGTCGTTTCTCTATTATTGGGGGAAGCTACTGATGCCATTGTAATTGTAATCATTGTAATATTAAATGCGGTCATGAGTGTTTTGCAGGAATTTAAGGCAGAAAAGTCACTGGATGCCTTAAAAAAAATGACTGTTCCTGAAACAGTGGTTATTAGAGATGGTCAGCAAAAAAAGATTCAATCACAGCAATTGGTTCCGGGGGATATAGTTATTTTAGAGTCTGGTGATAGAATTCCGGCAGATCTTCGCTTGGTTAAAGTGACTGATATGCGTATCCAGGAATCCGTTTTAACTGGTGAATCCGAAGCAGTAGAGAAAAATACAAATGCAGTTGAGGCAAAAGATACCTCTCTTGGAGACCGTACCAATATGGCCTATATGGGGACTTCGGTTATTGCCGGAAGAGGAATGGGTCTAGTTGTTGCTACTGGTATGGATACCGAAATGGGACAGATTGCCGGCATGCTTCAGGAACAGAAGCATGAACTGACCCCCCTGCAGAAAAAGTTAAACCAGGTTGGTAAGAACCTGGGAGTCATTATCCTATTCGTAATAGCCATTGTAATTTTATTAGGTTGCTTGAGGGGGATTGATTTCTTTGATATGTTTATGACCGGTATTTCTCTTGCTGTTGCCGCAGTTCCGGAAGGATTACCAGCGGTGGTAACAATAGTCCTAGCCCTGGGTGTACAGCAAATGATTAAAAAAAATGCAATTATCAGGCGTTTGCCGGCTGTAGAGACATTGGGTGCAACTACTGTAATATGTTCAGATAAGACCGGAACCCTCACCCAGAATCAGATGACTGTCCAAAAGCTGGCATTGGCAAATAGGGAAATAGATGTAGAGGGTGTTGGATATGAGCCTTTTGGTCAATTTAGAGAGAATGGTAAATTTATTCAACCCAGTGAAGAGCAAAGTTTGTCCCTTTTGCTAAAGGCTGCAGCTCTTTGCAATAATTCTTCTTTAAGGCAAAATGAAGATAATCAAAACTGGGGTATTATAGGTGATCCAACCGAAGGAGCGCTCATTGTTACGGCAGCCAAAGCAGGTTACCAAAAAGAGGGATTAGAAAACAAATATCCCCGCTTAAAAGAACTACCTTTTGATTCAGACCGGAAAAGGATGTCAACTATCCATCAAACAACGGATGGAGGTACATTACTTTTTGTAAAAGGTGCGCCAGATCAGATCATTGAAAGATGTAAAAATTATATGAACAACGGGGAATCTACTCAATTATCTAAATCAATAAAAGAACTTATTTTAGAACAAAATAAAAAACTTGCCTCAGCAGCACTCAGAGTTTTGGCAATTGCCTATCGAGAGATAACTCCATCTGAAAAAAAACAATTAGAGTATGACCAAAAATTTGATATTGATAAAACAGAAAGTCAGTTAATTTTTTTAGGGCTGATGGCTATGATAGACCCTCCCAGAAAAGAAGCCCTTCAAGCAGTTCAGACCTGTCGAAAAGCGGGCATACGTCCTGTTATGATTACCGGAGACTATTCACTGACTGCCCAGGCAATTGCTGACCAATTGGATATTTATCATTCCGGTGACCGTATTATTACCGGTACAGAACTGGAGAATATGTCTCAGCCGGAATTAGAGAAAATTGTATTGGAAACTACTATTTTTGCACGTGTTTCACCAAGACATAAGCAAAGGATTGTCAAGGCTTTGCAGAAAAACAAACAGGTGGTAGCAATGACCGGTGATGGCGTTAATGATGCACCTGCATTAAAGGAATCTGATATTGGCGTGGCCATGGGTATTACCGGTACGGATGTTTCCAAGGAAGCAGCTGATATGATTTTAACCGATGATAATTTTTCTTCTATTGTATCTGCTGTGGAGGAAGGAAGAAAAATCTACCAGAATATCCGGAAATTTATCCGATATCTACTATCATGTAATTTAGGAGAAATAATTACCATTTTTATTGCCATTTTAATTGGTTTACCTCGCCCGTTGCTTCCTATTCAAATTCTCTGGGTTAATCTAGTTACCGACGGTTTTCCTGCTTTAGCATTAGGCCTTGATCCGGCCGAGAGGGATCTGATGAAACACCCTCCCCGGGATCCGGATGAAGGAATTTTTTCGGGTAAGATGGGATTTAATATTTTTTCCCAGGGAATATTCATTGGTATTATTACTTTAATTGCCTTTTATTACGGATATAGCCAGTATTCCTTAGAAGTGGGGGAAACTATGGCTTTTGGTACCTTAAGTTTCACCCAATTGTGGCAATCTTTGAACTCTCGTTCTGAGCGTTATTCATTGGCCAAATTGGGTATTTTTAGTAATCGATATTTGATTCTGGCCATTTTGGTTTCAGGTATTTTGCAGTTGGCAGTGATGCTTATTCCTTATTTGCAACTAGTATTCAAGGTAGTACCACTCAGTTATTATCAATGGCTGGTAATTATATTTCTTTCTTTTACTGCGGTTCCTTATGTGGAGATATTAAAAAAATTAAAACTCACTTATAAGAAAAATCATTCAATAAGTGATTAAGGAATAATAATAAGCACTTATTGAATGATTTAAAAAATTGAGTTTTTCTTGTTTAATTTTTTGTTATGCTCTCTTTTTCTTTTAATTTTATTTAACTATAAATATTTCTAAGTTAACCAACTTCCAACTTAAGGTTTAGCTGAAAATTGTCAGATAGCTTTCTTATTCTTTTTTGTGATAAAACAATTATTCATTCACCTTCTAAGAAGGTGGTAATGGTTAAATAAATTAGAATAACACTTATTGAATGATTTAAAAATTGAACTTATATCTTAAGCAATGGGTTTACCTGCATTTGGACCTGCTGCTGTATTGAAAATTTGTTCAACCTTAAAATTACCATTCCTTTAGCAGGAAGACTCTTGTTCTTGGATTTTACCCAATTTTTAAATTCTTCGTATTTTTGACCTTCATTAACATACTGACAAGTTCCCTTTAATTGATACCATAGTTTATCTTCAGGTTTTTGGTGAGTATTGCTGCTTGGGTATTTTCTTTAAGGTTAGCGAATGTTTTATCAAAATAGTTATCAGCAAGTAAAACGGTCTCTTCATCTTCTATTTTTTTAATCCCAATCACATTAATATTTGGAGTCTTTTTGCTGGCTGTTGCAAAAGAAAAAGCCTTGTCCTCGTTCATAACATTCTGGATATCTTGTGGTATTTTCATCTTTTTCATCCTTTCGTATGATTATTTTATATACTACCTGAAATATTTTACCCAAGGTCCTAAAAAGAGGCAATATCACATAAGACCCAAATATATACGAAGCTAGATTTTAAAATCAAGTATAGCATTTCAGGGGTTCTCAAGGGGAAGTATTCCCCTTGAATATCCTGGAAAGAATCGTTTAACCACCCGCTTTGCGGGTGCGGTATTTAATGGATATATGGATTTTATTAAAATATAAAAGGAGTCAAAAATGTTGGTAATTAAGCTGATGATAATTATTAGTGGTTTAATATCATTGTTATATGCAATGATACTGGCAAAACGTGTTATGTCTGAAAAAGCAGGGAGCGATTTAATGCAACAACTCTCAGCTTCGATTGAAAAAGGTGCAATGACATTTTTAAAAAGAGAATATTCGATTTTGATATTTTTTGTTATTATCATTGCATTAATCATTGTATTGGTTAGGGGAAGCATAACTGGTATTTCATTTGTATTTGGAGCATCATGTTCGGCATTAGCAGGATTTATAGGTATGAAAATTGCTACGAAGACTAATGCAAGAACAACATTTGCGGCTCAGGAATCCGGATTAGCAAAAGCACTAAAGGTTGCCTTTTCCGGAGGCGCAGTAATGGGAATGTCAGTAGCCGGTTTTGGTTTAGTTGGTTTAGGTATTTTATATTATTTATATGAAGACCCTAACTTAATCAATGGCTTTGCTTTAGGTGCTAGTTCAATAGCTCTATTTGCCAGAGTTGGAGGTGGTATCTATACAAAAGCAGCAGATGTTGGAGCTGATTTAGTTGGAAAAGTTGAAGCCGGGATACCTGAAGACGATCCAAGAAACCCTGCAGTAATAGCCGATAATGTTGGAGACAATGTTGGAGATGTCGCAGGAATGGGAGCTGATTTGTTTGAATCTTTTGTAGGTTCTATTTTGTCATGCATGATATTGGGTAGCATATTGCACGATTCGATAAACTACATCATCTATCCATTGATTCTTGCTTCTTGTGGGATTATTTCTGTAATTATTGCAACTTTTTTCATATCCCCTAAGGATGACCAAAGTATTCATAAGGCATTAAATTCAGGTACATATATAAGTGGTGCCTTGGTAATAATAGCGTCTTTCGCTTTGTCTTATATATTGTTTGGAAATCTGGCAATATTCTTTGCTACGATTTCAGGTTTAATTGCCGGTGTAGCAATTGGTTTGATTACAGAGTATTATACTTCCTATGATTATTCTCCAGTAAAAAGAATAGCGGAGGCTTCGTTGACAGGAGCTGCGACTACAATTCTGGAAGGATTTGCTGTGGGACTTAAAAGCACAGCATTGCCTATTATTGTCATTTGTATAGCAATTTATGTTTCTCATTATTTTGCAGGACTGTATGGCATATCCGTTGCTGCAGTGGGAATGCTATCTATTGTAGGTATGACAGTATCGGTTGATTCTTATGGACCTATAGCAGATAATGCAGGAGGAATAGCAGAAATGGCAGGATTGAAACCTGAAGTAAGAAAGATTACTGATTCATTGGATGCTGTAGGAAATACTACCGCAGCTATTGGAAAAGGATTTGCCATTGGCTCAGCAGCCTTAACATCATTGGCATTATTTACTGCATATAGTAAATCTGTAGGATTGAGTATTATTAGCATTACTAATCCCATGGTAATGATTGGTATTTTTATTGGAGGTATATTACCCTTCCTTTTTGCTTCTATGACAATAGAGGCTGTCGGAAAAACCGCAGCATTAATGATTGCTGAAGTAAGAAGGCAATTTAAAGAAATACCTGGTTTAAAAGATGGCACTGCTAAACCAGAGCCAGAAAAATGTGTAGATATTAGCACAAAAGGTGCATTGAAAGAAATGATTATACCAGGATTACTTGCTATTATTGCTCCTATTTTTGTTGGCGTATTTCTTGGTCCAGAAGCTCTAGGGGGTCTTTTACTGGGTTCAGTTGTTGTAGGAGTATTTCTGGCGATTATGATGGCCAATTCCGGAGGTGCCTGGGATAATGCAAAAAAATATATCGAGAAAGGAAACTATGGTGGTAAAAATTCACCAGCACATCAAGCAGGCGTTATCGGTGATACAGTCGGTGATCCTTTCAAAGATACAGCAGGGCCATCTATGAATATTTTAATTAAAGTTATGTCCATTGTATCGCTGGTTTTTATACCTTTATTTTTACCTTAAATCCTAAATACACGAAAAATAGCATGAAAGAGCTCTTTTAAAAGATAGCCAAGAGATCAAGAGAAAAGAGCAGAGCAAAAACTATCTAATAAAAAGTTAAACCTCTTTTAGAGGTTCTTAAAGACACCCGCTATGCGGGTGCGATATTTAATTGAAAACAAAGAACCAAACAGGAGCGTAATTATGAGTTGCGACGTATCAGCAATCATACAGGAGCTGGAAAATGATTTTACTGTAAGACCCTATTTAACGGCACTGGAACACTTGCCGGCAGAAGAGGCTTGTTTAGCTGAATTTCCGAATTGGTTGAATAGCGGATTGATTGATATTTTAAGAAAAGATGGGATAAACCATCTTTATTCTCACCAAGCCAGTGCTTTAAAGGCGATTAATGAAGGGAAAAATGTAGTTACAGTGACGCCTACGGCATCAGGAAAAACGATTTGCTATAACCTGCCGGTACTGGATGCTATAATTAAAAAACCGGAAACCCGGGCAATTTATCTTTTCCCCACCAAGGCTCTTTCTCAAGATCAGTTAGGGGAACTATACCGAATGATAGAGGCACTGGATGAGCCGGTGAAGACCTTTACCTATGATGGTGATACTCCTGTTTCAGCCAGGTCTTCTATTCGCAAGCAAGGTCAAATTGTGGTTACAAACCCTGATATGCTACATACCGGGATATTACCCCATCATACCAAATGGCATCAGTTATTTCAGAACCTAAAATATATTGTGATGGATGAAATTCATATTTATCGTGGTGTTTTCGGTAGTCATATGGCCAATGTAATACGCAGATTAAAGAGGATCTGTGAATTTTATGGTTCAAAACCACAATTTATTTGCTGTTCTGCTACTATAGCTAATCCACTGGAATTTTCCGAAAAGATTGTGGGGGAAAAATTCACCTTGATTAATAACAACGGAGCACCTAGAGGTGAGAAATATTTTTTGTTTTATAACCCTCCGGTTGTTAACAGGCAATTAGGAATTCGCAAAAGCCTCATTAAAGAAACAGCCCGTTTGGTAAGCAAGTTTTTAAATTATGATATTCAAAGTATTGTTTTTGCCCGCAGCCGTTTAACCACTGAATTGTTAACCAGTTATCTGAAGGATTATTTGGTGAAAAAAGGGATTGACCGGGACCAAGTTAGAGGATATCGGGGTGGTTATCTACCGAATTTACGTAGAGAAATTGAAAAAGGACTTAAAGAAGGTAAAATCAAGGGTGTAGTCAGCACTAATGCCCTGGAGCTAGGGGTTGATATCGGGCAGCTGGATGCCTGTTTTATTGCCGGTTATCCCGGAACAATCTCCAGTACCTGGCAGCAGGCTGGCCGGGCAGGCAGACGGTCCCATTCCTCTGTTGCTATTCTGGTTGCTTCCAGTGTACCGCTGGACCAATATATGATTAATGCCTCTGATTATTTTTTTAAAGAAACGCCGGAGAGCGCCGTAATTGACCCGAATAACCTGAGTATATTAATAAGCCACATTAAATGTGCTGCCTTTGAGTTGCCATTTATACGGGGAGAAAAATTTGGTTCTGAAGAGTTGGAAGAAATATTGCAATTTTTGGAAGATAAGAAAATGGTTCATTTCACCCAGAATAAATGGCACTGGATGAGTGAAGCCTACCCTGCTGATGAAGTTAGTTTACGCAGTGCCTCAACTGAGAATTTTGCAATTATTGATACAGAAGCAGGAGAAAATAAGGTTATCGGGGAAGTGGATAGAGAGAGTGTAGCGACTACCATTCATGAAGGTGCTATTTATATTCACGAGGGGGATCAGTACACTATTACCAGGCTGGATTATGATGATTATAAAGCCTACGCAAAAAAAGTAGATGCCGATTACTATACCGACGCCCAGGTAGAAAGTCATATTAAACTTCTGGATGTTTTTGAGGGACATGACCAAGCAAATGTCAAGCATCAACATGGTGAAATATCCATTACCACTATATCCACCATGTACAAAAAGGTTAAGTTTTATACGCATGAAAATCTTGGTTATGGGAAGATAAACTTACCCGCTGAAGATATGCATACTACTGCTTATTGGTTGGTTTTGTCAGAGGAGCTTAATAATTACTCTGGTGAAAAAATTCAATCCGGATTTACCTTTGATTTGGGAGGGGGCTTGCTGGCATTATCCAATGTGATGGTCAATGTAGCTCCTTTGTTTATCATGTGTGACCCAAAGGATATTCGGGCTGTAGCCCAAATTCGTTCTCCTTTTACCGATTTACCCACACTGTTTATTTATGATAATTATCCGGGGGGTGTCGGGTTTAGTGAGAAGATTTATGAACTTCATGATAAAATTTTAAAGGCGGCCAGGGATTTGATTGAAAATTGCGGCTGTGATAAAGGTTGTCCATCTTGTGTCGGACCAATTAATCAGGTAGGTAACCACGGGAAACAAAGTGCACTGTTAATCTTGAAGGAGGCTGTCCGTTAAGATGGATTTACGGGATCGTTTGGAGAAGATTGAGGGTCTGAAGAAAAAGGTTCAGCAAATCAGTCATAGTCATCAGGAAAGAAAATATCAAGTTCCAAAAAATAGTAGGTCTGTTCCTATTTCAGAGATATTAACCGGAAATATTGTCAATACCCCGCATGGCTCCTGTTTTTATACTGAAAAGAAGATACCACTGGAAACATCATTTGGTGATTATTCCCTGTTAGAAGCCGAACAATATTTCCCTGGTAGGGCAAATTTTAATATCTCCAGGTTTAAGAATAAAGTTGCAGATATTCAACTGAATCAAGCCCTTTTTTTTGATACGGAAACAACCGGATTAGCCGGTGGTGCCGGAACATATATTTTTCTACTGGGTCTGGGTTATTTTACCGGAGATTCTTTTTGTGTAAGACAATATTTTATGTCAGATTATCATGAAGAAGAAGCCCTGCTCTGGGCGGTAAATCAATTATTTGCGCAAGATTTTAAATTGCTGGTATCTTACAATGGGAAATGCTATGATTTTCCTTTAATGCAGACTCGTTTTATTATGGCACGCCTCCCCTTACAATTAACTGACCATCATCACCTTGATTTATTGTTTCCCACCCGGCGTTTGTGGAAAAAGAGATTACAGGATTGTTCTTTATCCAATATAGAAAGAAGGATATTGAATATTAAAAGAGATGAGGATATACCCGGCTATTTAATTCCCCATGTCTATTTTCGCTATCTGCAGGACAAAGATGCCCGTCCCCTCAAGCCTATTTTTGAACACAATTTGCAGGATATTATCTCATTAGTCATTCTCACTACCAAAATTGGTCAAGTCCTGCTAGATCCCTTCCGTGCCGGCATGGGAAACCACGGCATTGATTTTTATAGTATCGGGAAAATTTATGAAGGAAACAAGGATTATGAATATAGTAGCCGGTGTTATGAAGAGGCATTGAATCATAATTTAACAGACGAGGAATCATTGGAAGTATTAAGGTTATGTTCTTTTGCTTATAAAAAACAGGGTAATTGGAAGCAGGCGAAAAAAGCCTGGCGGGATATTATTTCTCTGAGTAATGAGTTTATTCTTTATCCTTATGAGGAATTGGCTAAATATTACGAGCATCAATTAAGGGATTATTTTGAGGCATTTAATGTGCTCGAGGAAGCCCTCTTATGCCTGGAACAACAAAATATTGACCCGGAGAATAAAGATAAGTTGCTGAGGGCACTAAATTATCGTTTAGAGAGAATTAAACGAAAACAAGCAATGTCCAAGCTTAAAAAATGATTAAATGACCAGAAAAAGTCTTTAATGTAAAACACAATAAAAATTAAGTTGTAATATGATTGGATTAATTATGAGAAAAGAAAAAGAAACAGAAATCAGTAAAATAAATTATACTATCAAGGAGTGGCCAGAATTTGAGCGACCGCGGGAAAGACTGATGCATCATGGTAGCGAATATTTAACAGATGCAGAATTGCTGGCAATTATTTTAGTCAATGGATATTCGGGAATAACTTCGGTGGAGCTGGCAAGGAATTTGCTGGTCAAGTTTGGCGGATTGAGAAAATTAATGAATATTTCCTATTCAGAAATCAAGGATGTACGTGGTATTGGAAAGGCAAAATATTCCCAGATTAAGGCAGCCTTGGAAATGGGAGTTCGCCTGGCACAGGAAAAGATGCTTCCTGGTAAAAGAATCCAAAAAGCCCAGGATGTAGTTGATTATTATTATGCTGAAATGCGGGATAAAAAGAAAGAACTTTTCCATATTGTTCTTTTGGATATACGCTATCAAATCATTCGAGATGTACTCATTTCCATGGGAAGTTTGACTGAAACTACAGTACACCCCCGGGAGGTATTAAAAGAAGTTATCAAGGAATCAGCAGCAGCGGTTATTTTTCTTCACAATCATCCCAGCGGAAACCCGCAGCCCAGTCAGCAGGATATCGAGTTAACCGATAGATTATGTAAGTCCTGTCATGTGATGGGTGTAAAGGTGCTTGATCATATTATTATAGGAGAAGATAATTTTTATAGCTTTGCTCAAATGGGACAAATTAAGGAAAGCTGATTTTTGAAATGTAAAAAACTGGGAGCTTTGAATGAGAAAGAATGATCTGAAATATTGTCCAAAATGTGGTAATCAGCTGGAAAAAAGAATGATCCAGGGAAATGAAAGAAGAAACTGGCTTGAGGGGGGTTGTAAAAAATTTTATTGGTATTTATAATCATGAAAGCAGAATCTATGGGTATGTTATAATTATTATCTATGAAGTAAATTTACCGAGCAATTGCCTCCTCTGGCTTTTTATTTTCAGGAGAAAGCAGTGGAGAAAGTGCTAGGTGCAACCTATCAAAAACAAGATAAAGAATAAGGGAACAGGAGGTCTTTTGGTATGAAAGAAGTAAAATTCTTTAAGAAAAATGATTTAAAAGCAAAACAGGTATTAAAAAGTTCACAATTAAGGGCAGTAGCAAATGAGCATGTAATGATAACTCTATTTGATTTTGGTCCGGATGATCAGGTAATGCCCAATCATCATCATCCACATGAACAAATCACTTATATTTTAAAAGGTTCGGTAAAAATGATAGCCGGCGGTAAAAGCCAGGTACTAAAAGTAGGAGAAGGGGCAGTAATACCAGCGGATGTTGAGCATGAAGTAACTGCTTTAGAAAAAGACAGCCAGGTACTGGATGTTTTTTACCCTCTTAGAGAAGATTACTTGTCTTGATGGACAATGCAGAAGGAAGTTTATATGAAAGTTTTGGCTCTTGATTATGATGGCGTGATAGTGGATAGTGTTATGGATTCTCTTTTTGTCAGTCATAATGCTTATCTGAAAGTGTATGAAAATACTAAGAAAAAAAATTTTGGCTGTAAACCATTTACTTTTCAAAATTGGCCTATCATTAAGGAAAAATACAAAAAAGAAATTGAGTATTACCGCTCCCTCAGGCCGTACATTCGGGGAGCTACCGATTATGGTTTAATTCAGAAACTGATGGAGGAAGGAAGGTATATAAAAAACCAACAGGAATTTGATGAATACAGACAGACTGCTGACTTTGACTTTCAGAATTTTCATGATGCATTTTATCAGGCAAGAAGAGAAGCCCAGCAGGAAAGTTTTGAAGGATGGCTTAGTTTGGAACCACCCTATAAAGAAGTGGTTCGAGGAATTCATAAGTTTGTTCAAGAAGGGATTAAGGTAATGGTTGCCACTTCCAACCGTCGGGAATATATCGCCAGGGCTTTTCCTCCAAAATATTATAATATTCCGATAGATGCTGAGGATATTCTTGACAATCGCTTTGGAGAAGATAAATCAAGCCAGATGCACCATATTTTTGAAAAGTATAATGTTGATTATCGGGATATTTATTTTGTTGATGATCAATTGGCTCATTTGGAACAAACCCATGAATTAGGAATTCATGTTTTTCTGGCTGGCTGGAGTTATGCTACCGAACAGCAGAAAAGGGCAGCTCAAGACAAGGGGATAACAGTTATTGAAAAAGAAGAAAGATTTTACTCTCAAATAAAAGATTATTTAATTAAAAAATAAACAGGAGGAAGGATTTATGAAAGTAACAGATTATCAGAAAGTATCTTTAGAAGCAGTAGAGATGGAAGAAGCAAAAAATGTTAAGGTAAGATGGCTAATTTCCGATAAAGATAATGCGAAAAATTTTGCCATGCGATTATTTGAGGTAGAACCGGGAGGATATACACCCTATCATACCCATGACTGGGAACACGAAGTATTTGTCCTGGAAGGAGAGGGAGAAGTCAAGGTAGATGAAAAAGTTTATCCCATTAAAAAAGATAGTGTGGTCTTTGTCGAGCCCAATCAAAAACATAGTTTTAAAAATACCGGAGACAGTTTATTGAAGTTTCTTTGTTTAATCCCTTATAAATAGATTCTCACCTTTGGAGGAGACTAAATTTTAAACTTATGCGGAGTTTACTATGAAAGTATTAGCAGTTGACTTTGACGGGGTGATAAGTGATAGTGCACTTAAGTCATTGTTTGTCAGTCATAATGCTTATTGCTGCTATTTTGGACCGGAAGTCAAAAAGAATTTTGGCGGTGAATGCTTTACCTTTGAAAACTGGGAGCGAATGAAAAAAGAATATAGCAGGGAAATAGAAAAATATCGTCAAATCCGTTCTTATATAGAACTTTCCTGTGATTTTTTTGTTATGATTAAAATTATAGAAGAACAAATTGAAGTGAGTAATCAAAAAGAATTTGCTGAAATTCGGAACACGATGGATTTTGATTACCAGTTTTTCCATGATTTATTTTTCCAGGAAAAAGAAAGATGGCAAGAAAAAGACTTTAAAAAATGGTTTTTCCTGTCTCCTGTTTTCAGGGATGTGATAACAGGAATTAAAAAATTTCTGGCAGAGGACAAAAAAGTAGTTATTGCTACCTCCAATTTGGGAAAAGCAATCCACCCCGCTTTTCATCCGGATTATCTGGGTTTTCATATTGAAATGAAAGATATCTTTGATAAAAATTATGGTAAGAATAAATCTGATCATATGAAGGCCATTGCCGAACAATACGATGTAGAGTTTGGTGATATTTATTTTATCGATGACCAGCTGAGTTATCTTGAGGATACACAATTGTTAGGAGTAAATGTTTTTCTGGCAGGATGGGGTTATTGTACTGAAGATCATAAAAAGATTGCTCAAGAAAAAAATATAACGGTGATTGAAAAGGAAAATGACTTTTATCCTGTCATAAAAAAGCATCTGGGTTAAAATATTTTCACTTGATCAGATTAAATAAATAGCTAATTTAATGAATGCGTTATAAGGGGGTATTCTAAATGTATTCTGATTTAAATCCGGGAAAAAGAGTTTTGATGGGACCAGGCCCCAGTGATGTTCATCCCAGGGTATTAAAAGCAATGTCTACACCACTGGTGGGTCATTTGGATCCTGATTTTCTAACCATTATGAATGAAACCAGAGAAATGCTGAGAGAAGTTTTTCAAACCAAAAATGAGCTTACAATTGCCTTGTCTGGTACGGGAAGCGCCGGAATGGAAGCTTCTCTGGTTAACCTGTTGGAGCCGGGCGATAAAGCGGTAGTATGTATTAACGGATTATTTGCAGAAAGAATGGCCGACATCGTAAAGCGATGCGGGGCTGAACCTATTATTATTCAGGCAGACTGGGGAAACATTGTTGAATCGGAACAGGTAAAAGAAGTTTTTGAAAAAAATACTAAGATAAAATTGTTAGCTATTGTTCATGCCGAAACATCAACAGGTGTCAGACAGCCTCTGGAAGAAATCTCCCGCCTAACCAAAGAGGCAGGAGCTCTCTTTGTGGTAGATGCAGTAACCTCTTTAGCCGGAATTCCTGTAGAGCCAGATAACTGGAAAATTGATGCCATCTATAGTGGAACCCAGAAATGTTTAAGCTGTCCTCCTGGTTTATCTCCAGTTTCCTTCAGTGAGGAGGCAACTAAATCCATGGCAAAAAGGACTAGCCCTATCCGTAGCTGGTATCTGGATATGCAGATGTTACAGAGTTACTGGGGCAAGGAAAGATTTTACCATCATACTGCACCAATCAATATGGTTTATGCCTTAAGGGAGGCATTGCGACTGGTTTTAGAGGAAGGATTAGAAAAGCGATTTCAAAGACATCAATTACATTCCAAGGCACTTGTAGAGGGTCTGCAGGCAATGGGCTTAAAGATGGTAGCCCCTGCCCAGTATCGCCTACCGGAATTAAATGCTGTTTATATTCCGGAAGGAATTGATGATGGAACAGTAAGGAAAGCACTATTAAATGAGTATGGAATTGAAATCGGTGGAGGACTGGGTAAATTTAAAGGAAAAGCCTGGCGTATCGGTCTAATGGGTTATTCCTGTTCCAAAGCTAATGTAACGTTGTTCTTATCAGCCCTGGAGAATATTTTGCAGAATAACGGGTATACCGTACCTGAACATGGAATATCAGCTGCAGCAGCATTCTATAAGGAATAAAATTAAATAAAAAGATAAAAAAATAAGGTTAGGGAATTATATAAAGTCCCTAACCTTATTTTTTTATTGTATTTCAAAATCAAGGTTAATTTGAACTACCCTCTGACTGTAAACATCCTCTAAACGTTTTATTCTATACTTATTTAATCCATTACCCCTCTAGAGGGGGTAAATGGTTATCAAGGTTTTACCATAAAAAAAATTAAGATCATTAGAAGGCAATTTTCTGAAGTCCAAAATTGCAAAATACTATTGCTTAAGAAATATTATAGCTAAAGGTCAAATAAAAATCGAAAGAAAAGAGCTAAAAGTTAAACCTCTTTAGGGGTTTCTTCAAACCACCCGCTATGCGGGTGCGATTTTTATTACTATGAGAAATAAAGTCAAGGCATACGGGCCTCAGTGATATACCAAAAGATGAGGGATGCCTTGCCGACAATGCTTTTCGGGGAACAAACCCCCAAAACCTGCTATCGCTACTATTGGTTCGGTTATCCCTAACACAAAATAAGAATCTCGGGTACAGTAATTTCCGGTATATTTCAAATGAACGATGTTCTATATAATCTTTCTTCCAATTTTTCTCCATTAAGGTAGACTATACCGTCAATAATTTTTATTTCGTCACCCCTCAACAGCAATAACTCGCTTTATATAATTATGTGGTTTTGATCAATAGGGGCTTAAAAATTACAATATCACTGTGTTGGTTCGCTAGCTGATAAACAATCTTATTGCATAAGCCTTCGCTATTAAAGAGAGTATCTTCCAGAAGCTCCTTTTACCACAGTAACCTGTCCGATAAAGGTGATAATGATAAAGGCGATGATGCCCGCGCCTTACTACTGTTCAATAAGTTCCTCATTGGTTTTACCCTTTCTCTCTCGTTTTTTCCATCTAGAAGTTTATTCTACTATTTCATTGATTTCCTTTCATATATTTATGTGATTATTCTTTAATAAAATTATATCATATTTATAATATTTTAAAGCTTCTAAATATATTTTACCAGAAAAAGCAAACAGGTTATAATAAAAAGTATCTTTTGGATAGATCATTCTTTTTAAAATGACGGAGGTACAAGAAATACGTACTATTATTTTTGATTTAGATGATACTTTAATACAGACTTCAAAAATATATAACAAAGCCAGAAATGAATTTTCTGCCTTGATGTCCGAATTAGGATTTTTAGAAAACGATATACTGGAAAAGCTTGATGAAATCGATATTGGTCATATTTCCCAACAGGGTTTTGCCAAAGAACGTTATCCTTATAGTCTTATTAAGACTTACCATTATTACATTGAGAAGGCTGGCAAGGAAGTTGACTTGAAAATGGAAAAGAAAATTGAAAATATAGGATGGAAAGTATTTCGTCAGATACCCGAACAGGTAAAAGGGGCGGAGGAAGTATTAAGTTACTTGAGAAATAATTATATCCTGATATTAGCAACATTAGGGGATCCGGAAATACAAAACAAAAAAATATTTCATTCAGGGTTAAAGTCCTATTTTTCTGCCATTTATGTTTTAAGCCATAAAACCGATCAGGAATACTTACAGATTTTAAAGGAACATGAACTGAAGAAAGAAGAAACCTGGCTTATCGGAAATAGCGTTCGTTCCGATTTAAACCCTGGATTAAGATTAGGTCTAAACTGTATTTTGATACCAGCTAATACCTGGAAATTTGAAGAAGAGGAACCAATCTCTGATAGATATATAAAATTAGATTATTTAACTGAAATCATAAATTATCTATAAATAAAATAGAAACATTATTTTTTAAATATGAAAAAATATCCTTCTTATCTTAATTTAAGCGAAACTGAATTGAAGCAACGTATTAAACAGGCCTACCAGAACCTTCAGTCTTGTCAGCTTTGTCCACATCATTGTGGTGTAAATCGGATTGCCGGTCAAAGAGGCATTTGTCGTTCTACTGAACAGGTAAAGATTTCCAGTTCCAATCCTCATTTCGGAGAAGAGCCTCCCATTTCGGGAATACATGGTTCCGGAACCATATTTTTTACCAACTGTACCCTGCGTTGTGTTTATTGCCAGAATTATCCCATTAGCCAGCTGGGTCATGGTAATTTGATTTCAATATCAGAATTATCCCGGATTATGCTTGCTTTACAGAAACAGAACTGTCATAATATTAATTTGGTGACACCGACTCATTTTGTACCACAAATTCTTAAGGCAGTGGAACAAGCCAGAGCATCAGGTTTGCAGATACCATTTGTTTACAATACCAGTGGTTACGAATCAGCAAAAATATTGAAATTATTAGATGGCATCATTGATATTTATCTTCCGGATGCAAAGTATGCTGATGATGTTATTGCTGAAAAATATTCTCTGGCAGAAAATTATTGTTCAGTAGCTAAAGAGGCTTTGAAGGAAATGTATCGACAGGTAGGGAATTTAAAGATGGACAAAAATGGAATTGCTGTTTCCGGATTAATAATAAGACACCTGGTTTTACCTCATAATTTATCCGGTACAGACAGGGTGCTAAAATGGATTGCTGAAAATATATCTAAAGAGACTTATATTAGTTTGATGGCCCAATACTTTCCTGCTTTTCGAGCATCAAAACATTCCAAGCTTTCCCGTAGAATCAATAGGGAAGAATACAATAAGGCAAGAGAATATTTTGAAAAATGTGGTTTGACTAACGGCTGGATTCAACAACATAGTTAATAAAGTTACATTTGAAAGGTAAATAGAACTTTGATAAACAAAAAAATCAAGATTAAAGCTGAAGTCATTTTATTGGGAGTAGTTATTATTTGGGGTTATACTTTCCCGGTAATTAAAAATGTATTGAATATCATCCCCCCCTTTACCTTTCTAACATATCGTTTCTTCCTGGCTTTCAGTCTCATATACCTGATTTTTAGAAATCGGCTAAGAAGAATTAATTCATTAACAATCAAAAAGGGCTTTCTGATTGGATTGTTTCTTTTCCTTGGTTATTTTGGACAAACTGTTGGTACTCAGTTCACCACAGCAACTAAAACTGCTTTTATTACCGGAATTTCGGTTGTCATAGTTCCTATTATCTCCTATTTTTGGATTCGGGAAAAAATTTATCGCAATTCGGCTATTGGTGTACTTCTTGCCATGATTGGCCTTTGGTTGATGAATACTAACGGGACAATTTATCATATCAATTTAGGTGATTCTCTTGTTTTTTTAGGAGCAATTGGATTTGCTCTTTATATCGTTGCAGTGGATATTTATACTAAGAAATTGGATTATGTACAGTTAGTTTTTATACAGCTGATTACCGTATCTCTCATGTCTTTTCTTATGGCAATAATATACGAAAAGGAAGCTCTTACTTTTTCCTATAACTCCTATGTTTGGTGGGCAGTCGTCTTAAATGGAGTTTTTGCTACTGCACTGGCTTTTTATTTACAGAATCGTTTTCAGAAATATTCCAATCCTACCAAGATTGCGATTATTTTTTCAGCAGAACCAGTTTTTGGTGCCCTTTTTTCGTACCTTATATTAGGAGAAACAATCGGTATTTTTGGATTTATTGGTGGGATAGCGATTTTTTCTGGTATGTTTGTTGCCCAGATAGAAAAGGCTGAAACAATATAACAAAATATTGTTTAAAATATTTTCCTCAAAAGGTTTTTTAAATGATTCGAAAAGTACAATTTCTCCAAGTAAGAAGATATTAATTTTTAAAGTTTTATATTTAAATAATATATTCTAAAATAGACCAAAGGAGGAGCATGATAATGGTGTTCATTCCTATCCTGTTGACCTTGCTATCGTCTGAATATATCAGTCTGCAGGCGGCAGAGTTGGGGGTTAGGTACCTGCTGGATTAGTGCTTTTAATCAGGAAAAGTGAAGAGATCTTACATATTACCGATGATGTAACCGTCGTATGTCTGATGACTCTGGGATATCCCTGCAGGAGATGGATTTAAAAGTAGTCATAAGCCGTTAGATGAAATTGTCTGTTATAATTATTTTTAAGTAAGATTATTCAGAAATTTCCTCCCCTGACGAAACTTAGCTTTGCTAAGGTATCTCATGAAAGATATTTATATTTAGTTGAGGGGTTTCAGAATTTCCTCCCTGACAATCCACGTCCTTTTACTGAAGTATCTCTGGATCTGGAAAGATATTTATATTTATTTGAGGGTTTCAGGGAATTTCCTCCTGACATTCTATCCTTTTACTGAAGTATCTCTGGATCTGGAAAAGATATTTATATTTATTTGAGGGTTTCAGAATTTCCTCCCCTGACGATACTGTCCTTTTACTGAAGTATCTCTGGATCTGGAAAAGATATTTATATTTATTTGAGGGGTTTCAGGGGAATTTCCTCCCCTGACGATACTGTCCTTTTACTGAAGTATCTCTGGATCTGGAAAAGATATTTATATTTATTTGAGGGGTTTCAGGGGAATTTCCTCCCCTGACGATACTGTCCTGTTCGTAAACTATAAAATACGAAGGGGGTATAAAAAATGCGTAAAACAATTTTAGAACGAACTAAAATCGGGGAATTTCTAAGTATTGAAGCTAATTTAAGTAGTGAAGACATAGATCTTATTCTTTATTCAGTGGACGTTGCATCCAATTGTGTATTTAAAAGAGAAGAATGGCAGGAATTTGTTAGAAAAGTTAATAAAATCGATCGGACATTTAAGGCACTAACTAAAAAAAATGATTAAAAATTTCAACTGAAGGGATATATATTAATTATTTCATATTATTTTTATCGATTGATGATTGACCCCTTGTTGACAGGGGTTAGAAAAATTATCAAGGATTTAATTGAACCAAATAGCACAGTTATTGATATTGGCTGTGGAACCGGAGAGTTAGTTTTTTACTTATCTTCTCAAGCGAAAAAAGTCGTTGGTCTTGATATGAATGAAGAAGGACTTAAATATTCCAGAATGAAGAAGAGAAGATTACAGATAGGCAATGTTGAATTTGTAAGTAAGGATGTAAATGATTCAGATTTTCTTTCCGGAGTCTATTTTGATTATGCGGTATTATCCATGGTTTTACATCAATTTAGCCTGGCAGAGGCAAATCAAGTTTTGAATTCAGCCAGGAGGGTTGCAAAATACATTGTTATGGTTGATTTTTCCTGCCCCTTACCAGGGAATGCTATTGGATGGGGTGCAAAGTTAATTGAAAGAATGGCCGGAGGTCAACACTATATGCATTTCAAAGATTACCAGAGGCACAATGGCTTAAATTATTTTCTAGATTATCACCAATTAGCAATAATAGAAAACAGAGTTGGAGGTCTTGGTGATATTCGAATTATAAAAGCTTTAGCAAAAAATTCTCAAGAAAGTTAACCAGAAAATTTGAGAAGGACTATTTATGATAACGGATATATTAAGCCCCTTTCATCCAGTTATGCAAGCCCTTATTGCCGGTATATTTACCTGGGGAGTAACTGCCCTGGGAGCAGCTGCTGTTTTTTTTGTGAAGGAAATCAATAGAAAGTTGCTTGATACAATGCTGGGATTTGCTGCAGGTGTTATGATTGCAGCAAGCTATTGGTCATTACTGGCTCCGGCAATTGAAATGGCCGCAGAGGGCCCTTTGCCCAGTTGGCTTCCTGCTGCAATTGGCTTTATTTTGGGTGGAATCTTTCTGCGTGGAATTGATGCAATTTTGCCGCATCTGCATCCAGGTTTTCCTATGACAGAGGTTGAAGGAGTGCCTACTGCCTGGGAGAGAAGTACTCTGCTTATTTTTGCTGTTACTCTGCACAATATACCGGAAGGTTTGGCGGTGGGGGTGGCATTCGGAGCAGTAGCCGCCGGGCTGCCTGCTTCATCTATTTCGGCTGCTATTGTATTAGCTATTGGTATAGGAATACAAAATTTTCCGGAAGGTATGGCAATTTCTATGCCTTTAAGAAGAGAAGGAATGTCTGCTATGAAAAGTTTCTGGTATGGTCAGTTATCGGGTATCGTAGAGCCTATCTCTAGTGTTATCGGTGCTTCAGTCGTCTTAATTGCCCGGCCAATTTTGCCCTATGCGCTGGCTTTTGCAGCCGGTGCTATGATATTTGTGGTAGTTGAGGAATTAATTCCTGAATCACAGCAGGGAGGATATTCTGACCTGGCCACTATGGGTGTCATGTTTGGATTTACGGTTATGATGGTACTGGACGTAGCATTAGGATAAAAATCTTATAACACCTCAAAATTTACAAATCTGTGAAGATTTCAGGGAGTAAATCTAATTTCTTTATTTTTCTTATAAATATATAATAAATATATAAGTAATATATTATTAATATAATAGGTAAATTTAAAGTGAAAACAAGTGACATTTTGATGAATTAAAGCGACGTATTGTCTTTTTGAGTATAAACCCAAACAGGTACTCAGCGTTAAAGAGCTTTCCAGATTTGGTGTAAGCGCCATTCCATCCAGGAAACTCTTATATACGCCTGGAAGAAGAAAAACTTGATTGTTATTATTTAATAATATTGTCTATGTTAGTGATTTAGTTTCCAGGAATTAAAATGTTTTCAAGTACGGTTGTTTCTGTTGGGAATGGTTGGGGGAAATTAGCTACTAAAGAGAGCTAAGCGTGAAGAAATTGAAGAGATGAAATTATTGCTTAGAAAAGATGAAAACAGAAAAAAACAGAAAAAAAATTATTCAGTTAGATGCCCAATTTCATGATTTATTTAATAAATCAACCGGAAGTGAAGTATTGGCCGAAACCCTGGAGAAATTAAGAAATCGGCTAGGGCGTTTGTGGTATTTGGCTGAGAAAGGAGAAAGTTATTCTCTGCAGATTCCCGGAGAGATAGACAACTTAATTATAGCATTGGAGAGTCGGGACGGAGAAAAATGCAAACAGATCCTGGAAGAGCATGCCATTCATTTTATTGAAAGAATTAAAATTAATCTCTATAATGGTTACCCGATTTAAGATATTATGGATATTTTTTTAATTTTCTAGAGTTTATGTAGAATTAATAGGAGGATTGGGAATGAAGAAAATACTAATTACCGGTGCCACCGGACAAATAGGTTCCGAGCTAACATTGGCATTACGGAAAAAATATGGTTCGACTCAGGTGGTAGCAGGAGGTCATCCCAGCAAACCTCCTTCTGACAACCTAAAAGAGTCAGGTCCATTCGTTATAGTGGAATGTCTTGATATTGAATCTATCAGCAAGATTGTAGAAGAACATCAGATTGATACTATCTATCACCTGGCTGCACTACTTTCTGCTAACGCAGAAAAGAATCCCAAATTAGCCTGGCAGGTTAATATTCAGGGGTTACTCAATGTTTTGGATGTGGCTAACTCTTATCACTGTGCAGTCTTTTTCCCCAGTTCTATTGGTGTTTTTGGGAGCAGTACACCCAAAAACAAGACTCCACAGAATACCATTCAGCGGCCTTCTACCATATATGGCATTAGCAAATTAACAGGAGAATTACTCTGTGATTATTATTATCACAAATATAATGTTGATGTAAGAGGAGTCCGTTTTCCGGGTTTAATATCTTACGAAACACTTCCGGGCGGCGGCACAACAGATTATGCGGTGGAGATATTTTATGAAGCCATTACTAAAAGTCGTTATACCTGTCCCTTAAAAGAGGATACCTACCTGGATATGATGTATATGCCGGATGCCATTAAGGCGGCTATGCAAATTATGGAAGTTGATGGTAGAAACTTACCTCAAAGGGTAGGATACAATATTACTGCAATGAGTTTTTGCCCACGTGAGCTGGCGATTGAAATCAAAAAATGGATTCCCAGGTTTGAAGTAGAGTATAATGTTGATAAGAGTAAGCAGGCTATTGCTGATTCCTGGCCTAACTCTATGAATGACCAGGTAGCGCGCAGGGAATGGGGTTGGCAACCACGTTATGATTTACCAGGTATGACCAAAGATATGATTGAAAAACTAAAACTAAAATTGGGTAACAATAGGCATCACATCAAAATGCTTTAATTCATCAATATTTTTTATCACATATTGCGGAATATAAACACTTTCCAGAAAGGAGAAGATAAATAATGAGTTTGAAAAAATTAGAAAAAGTTCTACAAGTTACTCTAGATGATTTAGAGAAAGAAGGACGTTTGAAGGGAAAAGAGTTTATTATTACCGATATAAGAAAAGCAAAAGGGGAACAAGGGCCCCGTTACTTTTTAAAAGGGAGAGAAGGGAAGCCATTTATACGAATGAATTCCAATTCTTATCTGGGACTATCATTAAAAAAAGAAATTATTTCTCCAGGGAAAGAATCTACTCGCCAATTCGGAACTGGACCGGGAGCAGTACGTTTTATCAGTGGAACCTTTCAAGTCCATCGCAAGTTAGAACAAAAATTAGCTCACTTTCATCACAGGGATGATGCCATAATATTTAGTTCAGCGTATGCAACTGTGGTAGGTATTTTAGCTCCATTAATTTCCCCGGAAACAGTCGTTATTAGTGATGAATTAAACCATAACTGTATAATTAATGCTATTCGTTTATCTAAACCAGCTGATAAAAAGATTTATAAACATTTAAATATGACGGATTTGGAAATGGAGATTCAAAAGAGTATAAATAAGGCAGAAAGAATTATAATTGTCACTGATGGGATATTTAGTATGCGCGGTGATTATGCTCCGCTTCCGAAAATTTCCGAACTATCTCAGAAATATCAGGATAAATTTTCCGAAGGGATTGTCGTTGTTGTTGATGATTCTCATGGAGTAGGCTGTTTTGGTGCAACAGGCAGGGGAACAGAGGAATATACCGGAGCAGAAGGAGTCGACATTTTGGTCGGAACATTAGGGAAAGCATTTGGAGTGAACGGTGGTTATGCTGTATCCAGTCAGACAGTGATAACTTACTTACGGGAAAACGCACCTCTTTATATCTATTCCAATCCTATTTCTCCAGCAGAAGCCGCTGAAGCCTATCAGTCATTAGAGATGATGGAAAGTGATGATGGTCATATTATTCTGGACCATCTAAAACGAATGACCAAACGATTTGAAGCTGGTTTAAAAGAATTAGGTTATGAGATTATCGAAAGTGATCATCCTATTGTTCCATTGATGGTCAGAGATACAAAAAAAACAGCACAATTGGTTTCTTTTTTAATCGAGAATGGTATTTTAGCTACCGGATTGAATTATCCTATTGTTCCCAAAGGAGATGAAGAGATACGTTTCCAGGTTAATGCTGATCATACCCCACATGATATTGATACTGTGCTAGAAGTGCTGAGAAAGTGGAAAAACAAAAAATAGCATCGAGTATGTAGTATCGTGTATCGGGTCAAAAACCGAAGACAAGAAATCTATTCTTGTTATTAATAGTTTTTTTATCCAATTTTTTCTTTTTAGAGATTAATATATTCCAAATGAAAAAGTATTTTTTTAAGTCACCAAGCGCTGGAATATTTTAAAATAAAACATACAGAAAAATCCATGATATTTTTTCCTAATTAAGAATAACGCTCCTATAGGTATAATTTTGTAAAAATTAGCTATCATATTATAAATTGACTAAAAATATATAACCTTGGAATGATGTAACTCCAAACATGTAACACTGAGAAATAGGAGGTGTAGGTGAAAGATAGAGAAAAAGCTAAAGGAGAGCTCATTAATGAATTAAATCAGCTAAAAAAGCGAATTATTACCCCTGAGAAATCAAGAGAAGATGAGGTAAAATATCGTACAATTTTTGAGAATATTCAAGATATATATTATCGGGCGGACAATGAAGGCAATATACTAATGATTAACTGCAATGGAGCTAAGGAATTGGGATATAACTCGCCGGATGAAGTTATTGGTAAAAATATTGCAGATGATTTTTATTTGAATCCCGAAGAAAGAAAAAGAAACCTTAATAAAGTAAAGGAATCGGGAGGCACCATTCAGGGAATGGAGATTGACTTAAAGAAAAAAGATGGAACACCTATAATAGTGACATCAGCCAGTCATTTTTTGTATGATAAAGAAGGACAAATTGTCGGAATCGAAGGATTACTGGTAAATGTAACTGAAAAAAGAAAAACAGAAGAAGCTCTACACAAAAGCCATGAAGAATTTGTCAGTTTGTTTCAATACAGCCCCCTGGCAGCAATGTATCATGATGAGAAGGGCAATGTCTTAAGTATTAATTCAAAATTCACGGAACTTTTCGGTTATACCTTGAATGAAATCAAAGGTAAAAATATCCATGAAAGGAATATTTTTCTTGACATTGATGCTGTTAGAGAGAGCGTGTATCTTACTCGATTAGCCTTAGAAGGAAAAGATGTCAAATATGAAACCATTCGAAAAAAGAAAGACGGTACCCCGCTTTCAATAATAATAACTGTTGCCCCAGTTATTAGAAAAGGGGAATGTCGGGCTGTCATTGCCTTTTATCAGGATATAACGGAACAAAAGAAGGTGCAGAATAAATTACAGGAAAGTGAGGAGAAATATCGAACTTTGTTTGAGAATACACCTGCAGTTTACTGTCAATCTGATAAAGAGGGTAATATTTTAATGATAAATCCTGCCGGCGTTGCATTACTGGGATATAATTCTCCAGAAGAAATCATCGGCAAAAATCTTACTTATGACATATATTGCAACCCCAAAGAAAGATTTACTTTTTTAGAGGTCATGAAAAAAAATCAGGGTAGTATTAGAGATTATGAAGTAACCCTAAAGAAAAAAGATGGCACCCCTATTGTAGTTTTGACCAACAGTCAATATTACTATAATAAGGACGGTGCTTTGTCAGGAGTAGTAGGAATTTTTGTAGACATAACCGAACGCAAGAAAAATGAAAATGCTTTACATAAAAGTCAACAGGAATTTGCCAGTTTGTTTAAAAGCAGCCCTGAAGCCCTGGTTTACATAGATGGAGATAGCAATATTTTAGATATCAACCCTCGTTTTACAGAACTTTTCGGTTATACTTCGGAAGAAGCTAAAGGGAGGAATATCAATGACGGTATGATTCATCCTCAAAACAAGATTAGAGAAGCTAAAGACTTATATCAACAATCGTTATTCGGTAATTATTATAATTATGAAACAGTAAGGAAAAAGAAAGATAGGTCTTACTTCCCAGTAGGCATTTCTAGCTCTACCGTATTTATAGATGGACAGCCAAAAGGTAGAATCGTATCCTATATGGATATTACTGAAACCAAGCGGAATGAATTGATTCAACAGGTTTTGTATAACATTTCTAATGCAGCAAATTCTATTATTTCTTTTGAGTCCCTTTATGGCATTATTCATAGACAATTAAGTAAGCTTATTGATACAACTAATTTCTATATAGCCCTATTGGACAGGGAAAAGGAAGAAATTTATTTCCCTTACAGTGTTGATGAAATGCAACGTATTCACCATTCTCGCTCGATTGGTCACAATTCTCTTATTGCCTATATCTTTAATACTGGAGAGCCTGTCCTGGTAAATAAAGAAATTATCAATAAGAACGAAGTATTTAAAAAATATGAGCAATGGTTCGGTAAGTTGCGCCATACTTGGCTTGGTGTGCCTCTGAAGATAAAAGAAGAGACCATAGGCGCCCTTGTCGTTCAAAGTTATAGGGATCCGGAACAATATTCTAAAAATGATATTAAGATATTAGAGATAATTTCTTCCCAGATATCAGTCGCTATCAAGAGAAAACAGGATGAGGAAGCCTTACGGAAGAGCCAGCATGAATTTGCCAGCCTTTTTCAAAGTCATTCAGAGGCATTGCTTTATGTTGATGAGCATGGAACCATTTTAGATCTCAATAAGCGTTTTACCCAAGTTTTTGGCTATACCCCAGAAGAAATTAAAGGTAAAAATATAAATTGTGGAATTATTCATCCACCTGATAAAGTAAACGAGGGAGAAGAACTTGATAAAAAAGCACTTGCTCAGGGTTATGTACGATTTGAAACAATGCGGAGAAAGAAAGACGGCACTATATTCCCGGTTTCAATATCCGGGTCACCCGTTATTATTAATGGAAAAGCCAGAGGAATTATCGGAACTTATATTGATATTACTGAAAGGAAGCAATTAGAAAACCAATTGGGCAAAATGGCTCGAATTGATAACTTAACCAACTGTTACAATCGTAGATACGGCCTGGATTTGCTGGATAGACAGATAAAATTATCTAAACGTAACAAAACACCCCTGTTAGTAAGTTTTGTAGATATTGATAATTTCAAAGAAATTAATGATACTTTTGGCCATTGCGAAGGAGACCAGATTTTAAAAGAAGTTGCCAGTTTGTTTAACTCTACCTTGAGAGAAGCAGATATCATATGTCGTATGGGAGGAGATGAATTTTTATTGGTATTCCCGGATAGCTCTCTAAAAGAAGTTCCTTTAATAAAAAAACGAATGCAAAAAAATTTAGCTCAGCTTAACAAACGTATAAACAAGAATTATATAATAAACTTCAGTATGGGATTTTCCGAGTATTTAACCGATAAACCGGAATCATTAGATATACTAATTGGTATCGCTGATAAAAGAATGTATGAGGATAAGAAGAGAAATAAGAAATGATTTTCAGTATATATGATGAGTTTTTGTCTAAAAAATTGCCATTTGGGGAATAATTAAGTAGAAGTAAAAAAATATTGTGATCAGGAAAAAAAACTGATAAAGGCAAACTACCCGAAAGGGTAGGACGCAAAGTCATGGGCCTAAAATGTATCGAAGGATAGAAGGATACATGATGGTCGCCAGACCGCCGGTTGTTTTTTATTTCTAGAAAACTTTATGATTGAGGTGACAAAATGACTAGCAGCAGCCTAAAAATTAGAGAAGAAAAAGAATTGCATCCGAAGATAGAAACAGAACTTGCCGAAAAGTATCAATACTTAGTAGGTAAAATTGCTGAACAATTTATCGAAGTGTCTGAAACCCAAGAAAATTTGGAGGAAGTGGGATATATTGGACTATTGAATGCTGTAAATCTTTATGATAAAAAAATCCATCAGATGGATTTTAAGACATATGCCCAAATTTTGATTACTGAAGAAATGCACCAATATCTCATGAATAAAAGCAGGCAGGTAGACCGGCCTGATTGGCTTGTTAAACTAAATCACAAGATAGATAATTTTGTAATTGAGTATCGGGAGAAATATCAGAATTTTCCTCAAATTCCTGAAATTGCCGAATACCTGAATATTGATACTTTTGGACTGCAGGAAGTATTAAAAGCCAGAGATTCTTTAAGAGAAAACCATTTTTCAAAACAAATGGACCAACAGGTTAACCTTTCCCAGATTCAACCAAATTTAGAAAATATAAAAAGCCAGTCATATCAGGCATTTAAACTTCCTATTGAAGATTTAATTGCTTTGCAGAAAGCTTTAAAGAAAGTTAAAAAGTTACAGGAAGGTATTGTTTATTACCTATTTGTGATGGATTTAAGTGAGACTAAATTAGCCAAAATGTTCGGTATATCCAATCAAAAAGCTAACCATCTAAAGAAAGAGGCTTTAAATCATTTACAGTAAGACAAAAAAATGCTAAATACTATAAATATTTTAAAAAAGTAAACTTATTAGTAGTATAATATTAATAACAATGTTGCTTAGAAAAAATCTTTTCTATTATAACCAAAAATCAAAAGCAGGATTTCCCTCCTTATTCTTCTTCCCGAATTATATGGCCTGATTTGCTTAATGGATTGCTGATGTTAATTATCGTTGCGGTAATTACCATAGTTGCTCTATTTGAACAGACAGAGAAAATAACCAAAATGTCCTGCTTACCAAAGCAGCAGAAGAGGAATTACAAAAAAACAGTGGGTATACTTTATGATGCTGAGGTTGTGGATGCCTGCCTGAAAGTATGCCGAAAAAAAACAGATGGTACCCATCTATAATAATTAGCATTTCATGGTTAGAAAAATTGACAAAGAAAAGAAAGTGCTTTACTATGCAAAAAAGGATTTGTAAAAGATTTTTAATATTTCTCTAAATCTTAAAAAAATATTTTTTAGTCCTTCCTGTTTGTAAAAATAAAAAAACATGAATAGCAAAAAAGACATAAGACAGAGTTTTTTTAAATAATAAACAGATCTGGCAGATTTCGCCCAAATATTATGGGGAAATTGCTGAGTTCACTATGTCCTGATATTTGTTAACTACTTCCTAATTTTAGAGAAGCAATGAATTTGCTTTTTGAATAACAAAATAAGGAGAAAGTTATAAAAAATTTCACCGGAGAATGGCAGGAGAGGCCATTTTTTTGCTTTCCCTGATGACGGGGAAGGTATAAAGCAATTAATTGATGCGGCAGATAAAGCATTATATAATGCCAAAGAAAAGGCTAGAAACCAGGTTTGTGCAGCATAATTTATGGATTAATCGATAGTAGAATAATAGCAGAAACTTTAATTTGCATGAACTGCCCTATTGATAATAATATATAAATATTAGAATAAATAATGAAGGAAGCTCAAGATTATGAAACAGGTAAGGACTAGGCGAGAACTATCACAACTGTTTAGGAGTAAGGCAAAGAATAATCACCAAAAAGCTAATAAAAATAAAAAGGGCAAATATCCGAAAACAGTTTTATCAAAAGAAGAACAGTTAAATAAATTAGAAGAAGCATTCCAGCAAGGTCGCCAGGAATACATGAATCTTTTCAGGGAATGCCCTGAAGCATTGGTTTATACCAATATTGATGGAATTGTCATGAAGGTAAACAGATATTTTGAAAATTTAACTGGTTTTCTGGAAGAAGAAATGAAGGGAGATTCGATAGTTTATTCCCTCAAACCTGAAGATAGGGCTTATTTTGAAACAGACAATAGTAATTATATTGAAACATCTATCAGTTCCAGGGATGGTTTCAGAATAGAAGTTTCGGTAAATAAATCCTATAATCAAACCAAGAACAGATTAGCAGGAATAATATTTTCTTTCCGGGAAATTTCTCATTTACAGAGAGAGCGAAAAATTATTCAGACCCTATATCATATTTCTCAAATAGCCGGGTCTGGCATTCCTTTACAGGAAATGTACCCATTAGTCCATGAGCAATTGGGACAGATTATTGATACAACCAACTTTTATGTAGCACTCAAGGATAATGAAAAAAAAGAACTTTATTTTCCCTATTATACCGATGAAGCAGCCGGAGATAACGAGATATTCATCAACCGCTATTGTTCTTCCCAGAGTATCTTTCATTATGTGTTAAAAGTCGGGAAGCCGGTTTTGATGGATTTTCAAAGATACCGCAAAATGTTATCTTACGGATATATTGAACCATGGGATGTAATGACCAATACCCATCTCTGGCTTGCTGTCCCCTTAAAAGCTGATGAAAAAATTATTGGGGTTATTGCCTTGCAGAGTTATGACAATGCCCGCTTATATAGTGAAAGAGATATTGACCTGTTAGAGTTTGTCTCCCAGCAGCTCTCGTCGGTTATTTATCGAAAATTTTTAGAAGGAAAGTTGAAACATCTGCGTCAAGAACAAAAAGATTCCACCGATGCTGGTAATATTTCGGTAACAAACAGATTGATCAAATTTAGAGATGAAGAAAAAAAAGAGTCCCATATAGAGAATAAAGAAAAAGAATAATCTTCCTATAATAGTGATAATAGTGATATAATTAAAAAATAGATGAAAGGGGTGGTAAAGTTGGTCAATTCCGATTCTTCGCTTTCCCAAAAAAAATCTCTGCAAGTATTAAATATCTTAGCTTTTCTATTAGTTTTAGTAGTAAATGGATTAGCTAATGCCCTTCCGTTAGGTGGCAATACTACCGGAGATATTTCTGCGCTTTATCCCAATTTGTTCGTACCGGCAGGATTAATTTTTTCTATCTGGGGAGTTATTTACCTGGCCTTGGTGGCCTTTATCATCTATCAGGCAAGGGATTTATTCTCCGGCAGGAAAATTAAAATGCCCTATTTGGAATCCATCGGCTGGTATTTTTTAATCAGCTGCCTGGCAAACACAGGTTGGCTTTTTGCCTGGCATTACCGGCAGGTAGTACTTTCTTTGGTGTCAATGCTGGTTTTATTGTTTTCATTGATTATGATTTATATTAGGCTGAATATCGGTGAAGAATCTGTTGATTCAGCTACCCGTTATTATGTGCATTTACCTTTCAGCCTTTATCTGGGCTGGATTACGGTAGCCACCATTGCCAATATTACGGCAGTATTAGTCTGGTATAACTGGAGTGGATGGGGTTTGTCAGAGGTATTCTGGACTGTCCTGGTTATTATAGCGGGAACTGCAATAGCCTTGATTAATATTATGCAAAGAGGAGATATTGCTTATAGTGCAGTGATTCTCTGGGCTTATCTGGGAATTATCATAAAAAGATATTCTGTAGACGGCTCTCCTATTATGACAATTATCTTTGCAGCAGGATTAGGGATGTTATTAATTATAATAGGTCTCTTGTTTTTCAGAAAAAAAGTTTTATTTAAAAGTACAGCTTAGCAGATAAGAATGTATATTAAATAAAGATAAAGAAAATTATAGAGAAGCTTCTTAGCAGAAAAACTAAGAAGCTTCTTTTAGTGCGCCCAGCATGGGTGATTACTAGTCGGTGAAAGTCCGATATGGGGGTTGATAGTGCCAACCATTAGCTTAAGACAAGGGTGTCCACCGTGAGGTGGAATCTGAAGGAAGTCGGCGGCAAAGCTCTGGTCTGAGGAATACGAACTACATATAAGGCATATGCTTGTGGGTAAGTTTGCTAAACAAAACAAAGCCCAAAACTATCCGAAACAGGCGGTGTAAATGTAGCAGATAGATGGAGTGAAAGTAATCGTTCTTACCTGGGGAGGTCTGACAGATATGTTGTGGATATGCATTTAGACGCAACAACTCACACAGTGATGTGTGCTTGAACTGTCAGAAGTCAGCAGATGCCGTAGTAAATTCGTGGACATGTACGCGAATTGAAGGGCTGAACGTCAGGAGGTTTCAGAAGTTTGAAGAACTCGAAAGAAACACACAGACCGCAGACAACTTCATATGAAGGCTGTTCTCAGGAGATAAGGCTGGAAGCTGGAAGTAATGAGAAAGTGCAGAGTGTTTCTACGGCGTTAGAAAATGGAAGAAACGGGGAAAATGCATGTGCCAGTAACCTTATGGAGAAAATCCTTGCAAAAGCCAACATGAATATGGCATACAAAAAAGTAGCAAGGAACAAAGGCAAGCATGGAATTGATGGAATGAGGGTGGATGAACTTCTGCCCTACCTGAAAGAACATGGAAGCCAGCTCCGAAAGGATTTACTGGAAGGGAAGTATAAACCGAAATCAGTAAGACGGGTAGAGATACCTAAAACTGATGGAGGGGTAAGACTACTGGGTATACCTACAGTAATTGACAGAATGGTGCAACAGGCTATTGCACAGGAACTTACACCAATATTTGAACCCATATTCTCAGATAACAGCTACGGTTTCAGACCAAATCGTAATGCACATCAAGCAATCAGAACCTCACAAGAGCACATGAATGATGGTTGTACGTGGGTAGTTGATATAGACCTTGAAGAGTATTTTGACACGGTAAATCATGACAAACTCATGGCGTTGGTTGCGAGGGAAATTAAAGACAAAAGAGTATTGAAACTGATAAGAGCATATCTGAATTCTGGGGTAATGATTAATGGTGTAATAGTTGACACAGACCGAGGATGCCCGCAGGGTGGACCTCTGAGTCCATTACTTAGTAACATTATGCTAAATGAATTGGATAAAGAGCTCGAGAAACGGAATCATAAATTCTGCCGGTATGCTGATGATAACCAATTGTATGTCAAAAGCAGAAAAGCGGCTGAGAGAGTAATGGAAAGCATTACAGAATTTATTGAGGGTAAACTCAAGCTTAAAGTCAACAGGATTAAAAGTGCAATAGGGCGACCCTGGGATAGGAAATTCCTTGGATTTTCATTTTACCGAATAAATAAACAGATAAGGATAAGAATACATCCCAAGTCAATTAAAAGAGTGAAGGAAAAGGTCAGAGTCATTGTATCAAGAAGTAATGCCTGGAGTATGCAATTTCGCTACCTGAAATTAAGACAATTGATAACAGGATGGGTCAGCTATTTTGGAATAGCTGATATGAAAGGGGTTGCTAAAACTCTTGATAAATGGACAAGGCGAAGAATCCGCATGTGTTACTGGAAACAGTGGAAGAAAATTAAAACCAAACATGACAATCTAGTCAAACTTGGAATTGATAATTACAAAGCATGGGAATTCGCAAATACAAGAAAAGGCTATTGGAGGATATCCAACAGCCCAATACTTGCAAGAACTTTTACTAATAAACTCTTTAATAGACTAGGTTATCTCAGTTTTACTGAAAGATATGCACAAGTAACTAATTCTTGACGAACCGCCGTATACCGAACGGTATGTACGGTGGTATGAGAGGACGGTAGATGAATTAATCATCTACCTCCTACTCGATTTTCAAGCATTCAAACAGATTTTTACAATAATAACCGAAGGAGGAAATTTTTGAGAGAGCAATTATATACCCTGTTATTATTACAGGAAATTGATAGAGATATTGTCAGGGAGAAAAAAAGACAAAAAAAGCTTCCTGCCAGAATTCAGGAAATTAATAATGCGAAAGCAAAGATCGAAAAGATAACCCGTGATAAAAAAGAAAGTCTAAAAGAGTTGCGATTAAAGATAAAGAGAAAAGAAATTGATGTTAAGGAAGTTAATACAAAAATTGAAAAGCATCAAAATGAACTTTATGGTGGAAAAATAAGTGATATCAAGGAATTAAAACAATTGCAAAAAGTCATAGAATTGGTGAAAAAAGACCGGGACAAGATCGAAGAGGGCTTGTTAGTCCTCATGGATGAAGAAGATGATTTTAAAATAGATTTGAGTGAAGCTGAAAAAGAATTGGCTAAGTTAGATGAACAGCTTCAGCGAAGACAAAAAGAAGTGAATCAACAGGACAAAGAAATTAAGAAAATTATAGAGGAAAAGCAGAAGAAACGAACAGAGATAGTTCATAAAATCAATGATAGGGAATTAATAAACCGATACAATATGCTATGGGGTGAAAAAGAAGGAGAAGTTGTTGTAGAAATTGATGGGTCTATCTGTAGCGGATGTAACCTGTCTTTGCCAAGTGATATAATTTATCATCTACAAAGAGATGACATGTTGATAACATGTCCGAATTGTAATAGAATATTAATATGGAAAGATAGATGAGCAGAGCTCATTTATCGTCAGGGGAATAGCTTCCCCTGAAACCCCTTTTTTAATTAGTATCGAGTATATAGTATCGAGTCCAAATACATTAATAAGTAACATGCTATCTGTAATCTAATAGGTATTTTGTATTGTTAATAATTTAAGATAAATTACCATAAGGTAATTTCGTCAGGGGAATAGCTTCCCCTGAAACCCCTTAAATTTTTTTCTAATTTCTGGTAATATAGTAGATAAGCTAGGCTTATCTACTACTGGCAAGTAAATCAGGTAATCGCAGGCCTGTATTTGCAGTCTGAGGAAAGTCCGAGCTCCATAGGACAGAGTGCTGGGTAATCCCCAGCGGGGGTGACCCCGGGAAAGTGCTACAGAAAAGAAACAGCCGTTCTGGCAATGGTGAAAAGGCAGGGTAAGAGCCTACCAGTTATTGGGCAACCAATAAGCTTAGTAAACCCCACTTGGAGCAAGATCAAGAAGGAAACAGGTAGTGGTCCGCTATAAGTTTCCGGGTAGATCGCTTGAGGTATAAGGTAACTTATACCCTAGATAGATGATTACCACATTATATTTTCTTTTAACTTCAAGAAAATATAATGACAGAACTCGGCTTATGATTTACTTGTCAAAAAGAGAGACATACTTTTATAGTATGTCTCTCTTTTTGATTCAGATAGTAATAGGTTAAGCACCCCACAACTATAATTACCCACCAATTATTATTTTCAAAAAATATAATACTTTGTCTGCCCTAAAAATAAAGTATCTACTAGCGCTAAAAAATCATATTCATTTTTTATCAATATTTTTAAAATAATCTTGATGAGATCCTTTTTTATTTTTCTCATAATGTAGTATACTATACACAAGTGGAGAAGTGGAGGAAGTGGCAAATATGATGATGCAAGTTAATATGAAGACATTCTTTGGATAAAGGGAAGAATAATTATGCCACCCATCTAATTTTCAGGGAAGATTTGGGTGACTACTTTTATCATTACTTTCAGTTGGATAAATGTCTTTTGTTTATCATGGAAGAATGAAGAAATTAGCTAATAACCTTCAAGAACTACCTTTAGGTAGAAAAGATGCTAGGGCTGCTTTAAAAGGACATTAGCCTCCAGAGCACTAGTTAGTCATTTTGATCAGCAGGGAAGAGTAGTTATTCTAAACACTTAAAGATTGTAGAAATTAGCAAAAATGTCATGATAATAGGTGTTTTTGAACGTATCGAAATATGGGACTTAACAAAATGGGAAGGATATGCAGAAGAAACAGAACATTCCTATGAAGATATTGCTGAACGTATCTATGAAAAAGAAGGACAGGATTCGTGATAAATTTTCACACTCCGGTGATGTGTTCGCAAGTGTTGAACTATTTAATTACCAAAAAAAAGGGAATTTATCTTGACTGTACTTTAGGAGGGGAGTGGTCACTCAGAAGAAATAATTAAAAAGAGAGATTTATCCCTGATGGCTTACTTATTGGCTTGGATCAAGATATTGAGGCTTTAGAATTTGCCAGAGAAAAATTAAAAGATTATCAGGATAAAGTGATTATAGTAAAAGTAATTTTACAGATTTAAAAATATTATTTACAGGATTTGGGCTATAAACAGATTACCGGGTATTGTTTGATCTGGGCTTATCTTCCTATCAGGTTGACAATAAACCAAGGGGCTTCAGTTTTTGGAAGATAATTTTTTAGATATGAGAATGGATCTGAGCAAACAATTTGATGCCCGCTATATTGTAAATACTTATTCAGAAAAAGAATTGTGGGAAATATTTAGTAAATACGGAGAAGAACGTTTTTCCCGGTCGAATTGCCAGGTTGATTGTTAAAGAAAGAAAAAACAAACAAATTGAAACAACCAAACATCTGGCAAAATTGGTTACAGATGTTTATGCCAGGTATAAAAAAAATCGATGGCATATACATCCGGCCACTCGAGTATTTCAAGCCTTAAGAATTGAAGTAAATGATGAGCTGAATGCATTAAAGAGCATTAAAAGAGGCGGTTACAATGTTAGAGCCTGAGGAAGAGATATGTATATTTATTATCATTCTTTGGAAGATAGAATTTACTTTAAACATACTTTTAAAGAAATGGCAAATAAGGATAATCTTAAGCTAAATGCTTATGGGGTAAGGATATTATCAAAAAAGCCAATCTATCCTTCTGAGAATGAGATAAGAGAAAATCGCAGAGCTCGAAGTGCTAAAATGAGAGTTGCTGAAAAAATATTTCCAGAGGAAGTGTCCGAAAAATGAGAGAAATCATATTCATTGAAGAAAATAATCAATTTCAGGGGAAAAATCATAAAATATATTCTCTCTTTCTATTCATTATTATTATAGTTAGCCTGTTAGTTATTAGTTATATATGCAGCAATATTGTATTGATGAAATTGGGTTACCAATCAATTGATCTTGAGCAAAAAAGAGAACAGCTATTAGCAGAAAATTATCAGCTGGAATATTCAGTTGGGTGCCTTTCTTCATTAACCAGGATTGAAAAAATAGCATCCCAGGAATTAGGAATGAGTAGGCCGGAAAAGATAGAATTTATTGCCATGCTTCCTGCCAATATAAATAGTGCCATGGTTGCCAGCCAGCCTTCTGAGGAGGAACAAGGGTCAAATTATTTAGAGGCAGATAATTTCCCTGAGAGAGTTTGCTAGTTTACAAGTATTTAAAAATCAATAAGATGATTGATTGTAGATCTTAACAGGCGAGGCACAATATTTTGTTTCTATTGACTGAAAAAAGAAAAAGAGTTCATCTATTAATCATTGCTTTTATTATTATTTTTTTAACATTAATTTACCATACATTTCAAACCACAAATTTAACTTAGGGGGCAGTAAACTAAATGAACTTGCCAGAAGAGAGCATATTGTTTCATATGTTTTGGAAGGCAAAAGAGGACTCATCTTTGACCGGAATTTAAAAAAATTAGCTGTCAATGTTGATTCAAAATCTTTATTTGCCATGCCTTATAAGGTTGATAATCCCGATGAAATTGCCAGAATTCTTTCAGAAAAAATAGATGCCAAATATTCCGAGGTTAGAGCAAGGCTAGAAAAAGAAAAATACTTTGTCTGGATTCGAAGAAAACTGTCTCAAGATAATTATGATGAAATACAAAAAATGGGATTAGAAGGGGTTAATTTTGTAACTGAGAGCACGAGATATTATCCTAAAGATTCTTTGGCTGCTAACCTGCTTGGTTTTGTAGGCATTGATAACCAGGGACTGGAAGGTCTTGAGATGCATTTTGATAATGAGTTAAAAAGTATACCAGGCTTAGTTGTAATGGAAAGGGATGCATCGGGAGAAAAAATACCCTTAAGCATGGAAAGGACGCAACCTTCTAAGGACGGAAATTCAATTGTATTAACAATTGATGAAGTTATCCAGTATATTACCGAAGAGGCATTGGAAAAAGCCTATCAGCAGTATCATCCAAGATCGGCAGTAGCTATAGTGGTTAATCCTAAAACAGGAGAAATTCTTGGTGGCTACAAAACCTACTTATAATCTTAATCATTTTCAAATATCACCGGAAGACTATTGGAAAAATCGCGCAATTACAGATAATTATGAACCCGGTTCAACATTTAAAATCTTTACAATTGCTACTGCATTGGAGCATAATTATGCTAGCCTGAATGATCATTTTAACTGTAAGGGGTGGATTAAATATCATGGTACAGTTATTCGAGACATTCACCCCCATGGTCATCAGGATTTAACAGAAGTTGTGAAGAACTCCTGTAATGTTGGGGTAATTGAGGTAGGTACGCGAATTGATGAAAATATTTTTGCTGAATCAATTCGTAATTTTGGTTTTGGAGAAGAAACCGGCATTAATTTACCCGGCGAAAGCCCGGGATTATTCAGGCCGGTAAACCAATGGTCTAAAATTTCTATTGCCTCTCTGTCTATAGGCCAGGAAATATCAGTAACTCCACTTCAATTGGTTATGGGAACAGCCGCAATTGCTAATAATGGAATTTTGATGAAGCCGTTAATTGTAAAAGAAATTATGGATTCAGAGTATAATATAATTAAACATTACCAATCTGAAAAAGTACGACAGGTAGTTTCTCCTGATACGGCAAATACTATGATGAATATTTTACAGGAAGTTGTTAATGATGGTACAGGCAGCAGGGCAAAACTGACAAATTATACAGCGGCCGGAAAAACAGGTACTTCCCAAAAATTTGATTTTTCTTTAGGAAGATATTCTAATGAAAAATTTACTTCTTGGTTTGTGGGTTTTGCTCCCAGTCATGATGCAGAAATCGCTATCCTGGTTATGCTGGACGAACCTAAGGGAAGTTATTATGGTGGGACAGTAGCTGCTCCGGTTTTTCAGGAAATTGCTTCAAAGATACTTCCTTATCTCTCAATCCCTCCTGAATAAAGATTACTGAAAATTATTTTACTTTTTGAGAGATATTCAGTAAGATATTCTTTATGTGTTTTTTGGTAGTGAAAATTATTAAAATTTTATCAAATAAGAATATAGGGATGACAAATTGAAATTATCAGAGTTAATTAAAGATTTAAAGATAGAAAAAATTAAGGGTGATATTAATATTGATATCAGCGGAATATCTCAAAACTCTAAAACAGTTAAAGAAGGTTATCTATTTGTATGTATCGAGGGTTTTGTTATGGATGGCCATAAATTTATTCCCGAGGCGATACAAAGAGGAGCAGGGGCTATTTTACTGCAAAAAGATATACCCATAAATATGGACATTAGTGTGATAAAGGTGAAAGATACAAGAAAAGCATTGGCCTTATTAGCAAATCGCTATTATGATTATCCTTCGCGAAAGCTAAAGGTAATAGGAATTACCGGCACAAACGGAAAGACAACAGTTGCTTATATGTTAAAAGCAATACTTGAGGAAGCAAATAAAAAAGTTGGTTTGTTAACGACTGTTGAAAACATTATTAACCACCAGTCAAAAAATTCCAAAATGACTACTATGGAGTCTTTGGATTTGCAGAAAGCATTTTGCAAGATGCTTTCAGGTAATACTGATTATTGTATTATGGAAGTTTCTTCACATTCACTTAGCCTGTCAAGAGTTGAGGGATGTGACTTTGATGTAGCCATTTTCACCAATATTAGTGATGAACATTTTGAAATTCATAAAAATTTTCAAAATTATCTGGATAGCAAAAAGAAATTATTCCAATCGCTAAATTCTTCAAAAAAGGATATTTATCAGAAAAAAGGAATTGTCAATATAGACGAAATGTATGCAGATGAATTTATTGATTGTCTTCAGGTAGATAAGATTACTTATGGAATTGAAAAAAAAGCCATGTTTCGGGCTCGTAATATATTTATTGATATAAAGAAAACCGCTTTTATTGCTGAAACTCCCCTGGGAGATGTGCGGGTATTGTTAAACATGAGCGGGAAATACAATATATACAATGCCCTGGCAGCTATTGCGGCGGCAGTAAGCCAGGGGATTTCACTAGAAGTAATAGCCAGGGCTTTTCGAAAATTTCCGGGAGCTCCGGGCAGATATAAAATTATAGAATATGGACAGCCATATACTATAATCATTGATTTTGCCCATAATTATCATGGATTGGAGCATATCTTAAAAACGCTGGAATTGTTTCCCAGAAATAAAATTATTACCATCTTTGGCCATGGTGGCGAAAGAGATAGCCGGGTAAGAGAGAAAATGGGAAAGGTAGTAGGGATGCATAGTGATTACAGTATTATAACCGCTGATAATCCTCGAAGTGAAAGCCTGGAGAAAATAGCAAGAGAAATTGAAAAGGGATTAAAAGAGGTTAAAAATAGCAATTATCAAGTTATTCTGGATAGGTATCAGGCTATTGAGCATGCCCTCAATATGGCTGAGAAAAATGATATAGTTCTAATTGCCGGTAAAGGACCCGAGACAGAACAGGTTTATCAGGATCGAGTTATATACCATAATGATGAAGAAGTTATCTCAAAAATATTAACAGGAAAAGGTGATAAATAGGTGTTTCGATTAAGGGATTTGGTAGGCGTAATGCCTGGAGCAATACTATTGGGTGACCTTGATGCAAAATTTGAAAATATCTCTATTGATAGCAGGACAATAAGGGAAGATGAAGTTTTTTTTGCCTTGAGAGGAGAAAAATATGACGGTCATCAGTTTATTAACGAGGCTATCGAAAAAGAAGCATCTGCTATTGTTCTTGAAAAAAGTTTTTATCAGTCTCAAAAATCTTTACATAATTTAGATAAAGAGATTATTAAGCCCATATTATTGGTTGATAATTCATTATCAGCACTACAATTATGGGCACATCACTACCATTCCTTATTTAAACCAGTGAATATCTGTATTACCGGAAGTAATGGTAAGACTACCACCAAGGAAATGATTGTTCACTTATTGAATTCTAAATATCATGTTTTGAAGTCTAAAGGTAATTACAATAATGAAATTGGGGTACCGTTAACTCTTCTTAACCTTGATTCAAATCATGATATATTGGTTTTAGAAATGGCTGCGCGCAAATTGGGCGAAATAAAGGAACTGACCAATATTGTAAAACCGGATATTGCCATTATTACCAATGTTTGTGAAGCACATATTGGTTTATTTAAGAGCAGAGATAATATTGCCAGGGAAAAATCCGAAATTATTTTATCACTACAAGACAACGGAACAGCCATTCTTAACCGGGATGATTCATATTTTGAATATTTTAAGGATTGCATGACAAGCCATAATTATTTATTAAGTTACGGATTTCATCCGGAAGCCCAATTAAGAGCTGAAAATCTATGGCAAGAGAAAGAAAAAGGAATTCACTTCGATGTTTTATTTAAAGAAAAAAAATACCCTATTTTTCTGCCATTATTAGGTAAATTCAATGCCTATAATTTTCTGGCTGCCCTCGCAGCAGGGATAAAGATGCATATCCCTATTGATGAAATGATTAATCATATTTCTAATTTTAAAACTCCGAAAATGCGGATGGAGTATTTATTTCTGGACCGGGGGATAAAGTTAGTACAGGATTGTTACAACTCTAACCCTACCGCAGTAACAGAGGCTTTAAAAAGTATTGCTGATATTTCCGGAGATAGTTTTAAAGTTGCCGTGTTAGGGGATATGCTGGAGCTGGGAGAGCAAACCAATGCATATCATCGGGAAATAGGAAAAATAACTGCAAATCTATCTTTTGATAGGTTGATAGGGTTTGGAGATTATGCAGAATTGATTGTTCAGGGAGCCCTAAAACAGGGAATGGACAGTGAGAAAGTATTTTCTTTCGGTAAGGCGGAAAAAGACAAAATATTGAGTATGCTAAAAAAGGAATTACCCGATAATAGTATTGTCTTACTGAAAGGTTCTCGAGGTATGCAGATGGAAGGCATTGCACGGGATTGGAAAAAAAGTAAGACAAATGAGGGGACATCTTACAATGCATAGAATCATAATATCTTTATTAGTTGCCTTCTTTCTCCCGGTCATTATAACGCCTTTTTTTATAAAAATTCAGCGCAAGCACAATATTGGACAGAGGATCAGACAGGAAGGACCTGATTTGCATCAACACAAAATGGGAACCCCAACCATGGGTGGGCTGGTAGTTTTTCTTTCAATAGCCATTTCATTGCTCTTTTATCAGCCCGATGATAATTCCGTATATATTGTTTTCCTGCTGTTATGTGGTTTTGGATTTGTTGGTTTCTTGGATGATTTCATAAAATATTACAAAGGCAGATCGTTAGGTTTAAAGGCAAGGACAAAGCTTGTTATGCAATTTGCTATTTGTGTCTTTTTTTTAATATGGTTTTATCAAAATGAGTCAATTGATCAAACAATAATAATTCCTTTTTTAAAGAATTCTTTATTCATTTCCAGAATTATTTATATACCTTTTATTGTGCTTGTTTTTATCTCTTCAACAAATGCAGTTAACCTTACTGATGGCTTAGATGGTCTGGCTACAGGATTAATGATAATTGCCCTGATTGCTTTTGCCCTGATTGCTTTTGCCCAGGGTCAAAATAATTTGGGGATATTTTCCTTGATAATCATTTTTTCATGTGCCGGATTTTTGCTATTTAATTTTCATCCGGCAAAAATATTTTTAGGTGATGTTGGCTCTCTGGGTTTAGGAGGTGCTCTGGCTGGCATTGCTGTTATAACCGGCACCGAGTTTTTTTTAATATTAATAGGTGGTGTCTTTGTCATTGAAACATTGTCAGTAATTATACAGGTTCTATCTATTAAACTAAAGCAAAAGCCTGTTTTTAGAATGAGCCCATTACATCATCATTTTGAGTTATTGAAATGGCAAGAAGTAAATATTGTTACATTATTTTGGGGGATAGGATTGATTTTTTCCCTGATAGGATTACTTGCCTATCCTTTTTATTGATTGATTATTCACAAGAATGAATAAGGAATGGTTAGATAAAATGAATTTATCTCAGACAAAACAACCTGATTATATTCTGCTGGCTACCGTATTCCTTTTGCTGACTATTGGTGTTATTATGGTATTCAGTTCCAGCTATATTATGGCTTATAAATGGTATGGGAACAGTTTTTATTTTTTTACCCGACAAGCAATCTACACCGTAATTGCCATAGTTGTTTTTTTTATAACTTCAAGAATTGATTATCATATTTGGCGCAAATTTGCTATTCCTATTTTGTTATTATCAATATTTTTATTAATAATGCTTTATTTACCGGGATTTGCCAGATATATCAGGGGAGCTAAAAGATGGCTTTCTATTGGACCTTTTTCTTTCCAGCCTTCAGAAATGGCCAAAATTGCCCTTATACTTTATATTGCCGATTGTTTAACCAGAAAAAAAGCAAAGGATATTAGTAGTTTTGTATGGGGTATATTGCCAATATTTATCATCACCGTTTTTATTTTCTTATTGGTTTTTGGTCAGCCTGATTTTAGTACTGCTATTGTTATTATGGTTTGTTCTTTTATCATGCTCTTTATAGGAGGAAGTCAAATTACCCAGTTGTTTGCTTTAATTATTTTACTGGTACCACCGGGATTGATTCTAGCTTTAGGAAAGGATTATCGTAGAGTAAGATTGCTTTCTTTCCTTAACCCATGGGGAGACCCACTAAATAGTGGATTTCATATTATTCAGTCTCTTTTAGCACTTGGGAGTGGTGGTTTATTTGGAGTAGGAATTGCTGAAAGCAGGCAAAAATATTTTTATCTTCCGGATCAACATACTGATTTTATTTTTTCCATTATTGGTGAAGAATTAGGCTTTATCGGAGCAGTTGCTATTATCATTTTGTTTATTGTATTCTTCTGGAGAGGATTTTTAATTTCCTTAAAATCAAGAGATACCTTTGGTTTATTGTTAGCGGCCGGTATTACTTCTTTGATTGTCTTTCAAGCGTTGGTTAATATCAGTGTTGTAACAAATTAATCCCTACAACCGGGATTAGTCTTCCATTTATAAGCTATGGCGGTTCTACTCACTTATAGCAAATATGTTTTGTTGTGGCATTCTTTGAATATTTCCAAAATACTGTAGAAAAAAATGGAGTATCATAAGGTAATGAAGATTATTATAACTGAGGAGTAATGGGAGGGCATATTTATCCTGGGATAAGTCTGGCCAAAGAATTGAAGAAAAAGATAAGAAGAATGAAATAATATTTATGTAGGTCATAGAGAACAACTGTGAAATTATTCCCCAGAGAGGGTTACTGAATTTTTTGCTTTAAAAGTAAAAGGAATCAGAAGAAAGATATGTCTGAAAATATTTCTTTACGAGATGGCTTTTCTAATTCCAATTATTAGTTCATTTAAATTGATTAAATATTGCCTGATCTGGTAATAGAAATTATAATAGTGTTAGTTCTTCGTTGCCTTGGTTTCATCCATAATGGGTATTCCAACTTAACCATGAGCAAATGCCATACCGGGAATAACCAATCAATTTTTATCGTTGGACCAGTAGAATAGTATTTATCAGTTTTTCTGAATCAAAGAAGTATTTTTTGGAGAAAGAATAAAACAGTTTGTTTGGGGAATCCGGTAAGAAAAGAAATTTGGCAGGGCAATAAAGAAGAATTAATTAAAAATTGGAATGGATAGTGACAAGAAAACAATTTTAGTTTTTGGAGGAGCAAAGGAGCGAGTGTTATTAATAAAACTTTTTAGATTGCCTGGATTTGATTGATGAAACAGTTTGGAGTAGATGGCAAATTTTAATAATTAGTGGAAAGATGATTATATAAAGTGTTAAATGTTAACATTACTTTGAAATATAAAAAAATATTTACACTTTATCTTATTTGTATGAGATGGAAAATGCCTATGAACTTGCTGATTTGGTTATTTGCAGATCAGGTGCCACTACGGTTGCTGAGCTTACTGCAAAGGGTCTTCCTGCAATATTGATACCATACCCATATGCTACCGGGGACCATCAATTATATAATGCAAGAAATTTGGAGAATAAACATGCTGCAATTATAATAACCCAAGATGATCTGTCTGAGAAAAAGCTTTCTTTGGAAATATCGCAATTATTATTTAACGAAAAACGAATAAAAATGCTTGCTCAAAACAGCAAAAATATGGGTAATCGAAAGGCTGCTGAAGAAATAATCAATTCAATTTATCGAAATGTAAGAAAAGAAAAATAATCTTGTTAAAAATCTCTTTGAATAATAAATAAAATAAGGTAAACTATTATGAGAAATGATAGTTTTCTTATAAGTAAAACAGAAAGGTGTATTTATGAATATTGAAGGAAAGCATATTCATTTTATTGGTATTGGCGGAACAGGAATGAGTGGGATTGCTTCAATCTTATTAGATTTAGGATATAAAATAAGTGGCTCAGATTTACAGAGTACCATTATTACCAAAAGATTAACAGCTAAAGGTGCTATGATCTACAAAGGCCATCATGGTAGTCATATTTCAGGAGTAAATTTAGTAGTTATATCCTCAGCAATCAATGAAGAAAATAAGGAACTTATTGCTGCCCGGAATGGTAAAATTGAGATTATTCCCAGAGCTGAAATGCTTGCCCGTATTATGCGGCAGAATTATAGGATTGCTGTTTCAGGGACTCATGGGAAGACTACGACTACTTCAATGATAAGTCTTATTTTGGAGAAAATGAATTTGGACCCAACTATTGCTATTGGAGGAGAAGTTAATGATATTGGTGGAAATGCTAAATTGGGAAAAGGTGATTATGTTGTTGTGGAAGCGGATGAAAGTGATGGTTCATTCTTGTTACTTAATCCCAATGTAGCAGTTGTAACAAATATAGAAAATGATCATTTGGATTATTATACGAACCTTGAAAAAACTGTCGAAAGTTTTGAAAAGTTTATTTACAAAGTACCCAATGATGGGTGTATTATATTTGGCTATGATTGTCCCAATACAAGAAAGGTTATCAATAATCAATCTTCTAAAAAACGAGTAATATCCTATGGCTTTCATCAAGACGCTCAAATGAAGGCGGTTAATCCCAGATTTATTAAAAATTCTTCCATATCCGATATCTATTTTAAAAATAAGAAATTAGGAACATTGAAGTTAAATATCCCTGGATATCATAATATATCCAATGCGCTAGCGGCAATTTCCACTGCCATGGAGCTTGGGATTAAATTTGAAGATATCAAGGAAATACTCTTTCATTTTAAGGGCGTAAAACGCCGGCAGGAGCTTATTGCTAATTTTCATGAAATGCTCATGATTATAGATGATTATGGCCATCACCCTTCTGAAATCAAGGCAACTCTGGAGGCAATTCGGAGAGGTTGGCCTAAACGCAGGATTATTACTGTATTTCAGCCACATCGTTATAGTCGGACAAAATTGTTGTTAGAACAATTTGGAAATGCTTTTCAGAATTCTGATGTTGTTATTATTAATGATATTTATCCTGCAAATGAAAAACCCATTCCTGGTATTTCAGCTGAATTAGTCTATCAGAAAGTAAAAAAATATAAAAAAGACAATGTTTACTATTTGCCAGGGAAAGAAAAATCCATTTCTTTCTTAATAGATTCAATATCTAATGGTGATATTGTGGTAACTATGGGAGCAGGAGATGTCTGGAAGATAGGGAAAGAACTGGCAAAAAAATCGAAAAATATTGAAGCAAAAGTGGGTATAGTTAGTTAATGTTTAATAAGGAATTGATTTGGAAAGAAATTGAGCAATGCGGATTAAAAAAAGAGATAAAAATTGATGAATTAATGAAATATCATACTTCATGGAAAATCGGCGGAATTGCCGATTTTTTTTGTATTCCCACAGATGAAGAGGGATTAAAGAAGATTATATTTTTTGCTTCGAAACATGAATTACCTATCTATATTATTGGCAATGGTTCCAATATCTGGGTTCCGGACGAAGGGTTAAGAGGATTGGTTGTAAAACTATCCGGGACTCTCGACAAAATAGAATATTCTGGTAAAATGATAAAAGCAGGTGCCGGGATTCTCCTACCGGCTTTAGTAAGAAAAACGGTCGAGAAAGGGTTAAGCGGACTGGAATTTGCTGCCCATATACCGGGTACTCTGGGTGGTGCTATCTTTAACAACGCCAGCTTCGGGAATAAATCTATAGCCGATATTGTCCGTAAAATAGTCGTATTTGACTATAATGATAATACAATAGAAATTGATATAGACCAATCTATCTTCTTTTATCGGGGTCTTGATTTGGGAATAGAAAAGTATATTATTGTAGCAACCTACTTGGAAATGGTTGAAGATAGTAAGGATAAAATTATTTCCAGAATAAAGAATTTTTATAATCAAAGAAAAATGAATCAGCCTACTGACTCCCTGACTGCAGGTTGCATTTTTAAAAATACTGAAAAACAACCTGCTGGTTTCCTGATAGAGAAATCAGGAGCTAAGGGATTATCAATAGGGGATGCTCAAGTTTCTGAAAAACATGCTAATTTCATTATTAACCGGGGGAAAGCCACTTCTAAGGATATATTATTGTTAATAGAAGAAGTTGAGAAAAAGGTTGAGAAAACTTTCGGAATAATGTTGGAAAAAGAAATAGACATAATTGGTCTTAGTAATGACCAATAATTTTCATTAGACAAGAGGAATTAGCTTTATCATACATCAGAATTCAGAAGATTATGAAGAGGTTCAGCCAGAAGAAAATTACAGTAGCAGGAAAGTGAATTTTCTTAAAGTATTGATTTACTATATTCTAATTGGTTTTCTAGGCTGGAATTTTTTCTACTTTATTTTTACTTCTACATGGTTTGACATAAAAGAAATAAATATTGATGGTAATGATTATCTCAACAGTGAAACAGTTGTTAAACAAGGAGGAATAAACTTTCATACTAATTTATTTCATTTTAATACTATGAGAGCCGGTTCAAGTCTTTTAAAGCATCCATGGATTGCCGATGTATCCATAAAAAAAATATTACCAGATAAGCTAAATATTAATATTACGGAACGCCAACCGGGTATAATTCTATATTACAATGAGCTCTTTTACCTGATAAGTGAAGAGGGAGTAATTTTGTCGGCATCAGAACAATTTTATGATGACTTCGATTTATATATCGTAACAGGGTTGGATATTAGCAATAAAAAGACTGGTGATATAGTCGACAGTCAGGAATATGAGAATATTCAAAGAATTATATATGCATTAGAAAATATTTTTCCCGATCAATTTTACAAGATACAAGTTATTTCAAATGAGGAACATATTTTATTTTATAAGAACAAGCAAATAAGGGTAAGAATAAAAGATGGTGACCAGTTAATTGATGAATGGTACCTGCTGGAAAGAGCCTTGCAGAAAGTTATTCAGGAAGAAACGCCAATTCAGGAAATCAACATGAAGTATAAAGAGAGATTGTCAATTATACTTAAAGAGTAATACAACAATAGGTTCTCAGGGAATGTTATTTTTACAATGGCTTATTAAATTAATTTTTAAATAATATTAATATATATAAAATAGGGGAGCTCAAGATAATTTTCCCCTGATAATTATGAAATTTATTGCATGATATAGCATGCAGGAGGGCGTCTATGAAAAGTGAAATACTAGTAGCAGGTTTGGATATTGGAACAAACAACACTAATACACTTATTGCTGAAATAAGTGAAGATAATCTTGTCGAAATTGTGGGTGTCGGTTCTGTTCCATCAAAGGGTGTTAAAAGAGGAGTTATTGTTGATTTGGACAAAGCTGCCGAAGCAGTTAAGGAGTCAGTAAGCAATGCAGAACGAATGGCTGGTGTTCACATGAGTTCTGCTGTTGTTGCGGTAAACGGAAGCCATATTTCTTCCTTTAATAGCCAGGGGGTTATTGCGATATCTAAGGAACATCCAGAGATCGGGGAAGAAGATATTGAAAAAGTGATAGAAGCTGCAAAGGCTGGCGTTATTGCACCGGAAAGAGAGTTAATCCATGTTTTGCCCAAAGAATTTATTTTAGATGGACAGAGGGGCATCTTGGACCCTCTGGGAATGGCAGGTTCAAGGTTGGAAGGGAAAGTTCATATTGTTACCGGTTCAGTCACTGCTGTTCAGAATTTATTAAAATGCATGGAAATGGCTAATATAGAAGTAGATGAGTTAATATTTGGAAATCTTGCCTGCGGGAATGCCCTATTAAGTAAAACCGAAAAAGAACTGGGAGTTCTTTTGATTGACATGGGAGCGGGTTCATCCGATATTTCTGTTTTTATTAATGATAATATTACTTATTCTTCTATCTTGCCTTTAGGTGGAATTCAGATTACCAACGATTTGGCAATTGGCTTAAAGTCTTCTATTGAAGAATCAGAAAAACTAAAGTTGAAATATGGTAATGTAATGGGAAATTATATTTCTCCTGAGGATGTGATTGAGATATCCAAAGCAAAAGGGCAAGAAAAAGAAAGAATTTCAAAGAAATATCTTGTTGATATTATTGAACCAAGAGTGCAGGAAATCTTCAGCTTAATCAAGGAAGAGTTAGAAAGAGCAAATTATTATCACTTTATTACTCAGGGAGTAGTATTAACGGGTGGATGTGCCCTTCTACCGGGAATTACTGAACTTGCCGGCAAAGTCTTTGATACTAACACTCGTCTGGGGAAGCCTGAATACAAAGGAGAATTGGGTGATCTGATTAATGAGCCAAGATTTTCTACGGTTATGGGGTTGCTTGATTTTGCTATTGAACAGGAAGCAATGACAGATTCAGGCAGATCAAATAGAAAAAAAAGTAATGCATTTTTTACAAAGGTAACTAATTGGCTTAGAGACTTTTTTTAAAGCCACCCGTTATGCGGGTGCGATATTTATTTAACCATAAAAAACACCTTCTAAGAAGGTGGTAATGGTTAAATAAATGGGTTGTACATAAAAAGATTAAGAGTAGCTAGATGACAATTTTTCACCTGAAGTCCAAAGTTGGAAGTACTATTGCTTAAGAAATATTATAGCTAAAGGTTAAATAAAAAATCGAAAGAAAAAGAGCTAAAAAATTAAACCTCTTTTAGAGATTCTTAAAGCCACCCGCTATGAGGGTGCGATATTTGCTGTGAAGAAAAACAGCAGAAATAATCTAATTTGTATAGATGGGATTTAAAAATAGAAGTAAAATATATTTTTACAAAAAGAATATTTTACTTGTATAAGAAGTAACTCCAAATATTAAACGATAAGTATTTTTCGTTAAATATATTAGTTTTTGTAAGAAACGATAAAAATATTTTGTTATAAAATAAAAAATATATGATTTAGTTTTTAGCTGTGAATAACTTGTGAATAAAAAGATAAATAAGTTGTTTGTTACATCAGTAGTGATCTATAAAAAATATAAGTTGAAATACAAATAAAGGCAAGCTAGTATAAACCTATATATATAAGGCTTACAGAGACAAGAAAAAATATATTTTAATTGATAGAATATTTATTTAATATTCTTAAGGATTTTTTGACAATGGATATAAAAAATAATTGTGGAAAAGCTGTGGAAGAAAAAAAATATTCTACTATAAAAGAGAACAATTTTAGGAAAGATATCTTAATTGGTTCGCTGGCGATGGGTATCAATCTAACAACTAAAAACATCGATGATTTTATTATATATTTAAAAACAATACAGGAGTATCAGAAAAAAATAAATATTACTTCTACCAGAGAATCCTCTGATATTATTAATAAACATTTCCTGGATTCACTTTCGTGTGTACAATTAATTAATCGTGAAAGCAAAAATTTTGGTAAGAAACAAAAGATAATTGATGTCGGAAGTGGAGCAGGTTTTCCCGGGATTCCTATTAAGATACTTTTACCAGAGACAAAAATGACTCTACTAGAGGCAAGAAAAAATAAAAAGGAATTTCTGGATACAACATTAGGCAGGTTGGGACTAAAAAATACCTTTGTGCTTCAGAATAGAGCTGAAAATTTAGGGAAAATGAAAGAACATAGGGAAAAGTATCATATTGTCTTATCAAGAGCAGTGGCCCCACTTGGAATATTGGCTGAATATTGCCTTCCTCTATGTAAAATAGGTGGAATAATGATTGCATTTAAAGGTAGTTCCTATTGGGAAGAATTGAATTTGAATCAAAGGGTTGTAGAAAAGTTAGGTGGCTCATTAGAAAGTATAAATCTAATAAAAATATTAAACTCTATACACGTTCGTTCTATTCTTATTATTCGAAAAACAAACCTAACGCCCGAGAATTTTCCCAGAAGAAATGGCATTCCTCAGAAAAGACCTTTGTGTTTTTAGTTAAATTTTGATAATATAAAATTACTTTCTGTAAATTCAGCTAAGCATATGGAATTGTATCAAAATATTAAATTTTAAATGTCTATGATAGAAGGCAAGATTTTTTTCTAAACAAGAATAAATATTAGAAATAAAATTTGTAAAAAAGGAGAAAAGTCTAATAAGAATAAGAGTTTCGGAGAGATAATGGTTTGACCATTTTGAAATGTTCCACGTGGAACATATTAGTTTAAAATATAAAGAGGAATTATCAGTCATGAGTAAAATTATGTCTATCAGCAATCAAAAAGGTGGTGTAGGTAAAACAACTACTGCTATTAATTTAAGTGCTTTTTTAGCAATAGAGAAAAAGAAAGTTCTTCTGATCGATATTGACCCCCAGGGAAATGCCAGTAGTGGAATAGGGGTAGAGCGTTCTAAGATTGAAAAAAATATTTATGATTGCCTTATAAACCAAATTCCTATTCAAGATGTAATGGTGCCAAGCCAGGTTGAAAATTTAGATGTATTGCCTTCTACATTGCAATTAGCAGGAGCAGAAGTAGAATTGGTAAATTATATCTCTCGAGAAAATCGACTAAAGCAATTAATACGCCCAATAAAGGAAAAATATGATTATATTGTTATAGATACTCCACCCTCCTTGGGTTTGTTAACCTTGAATGCCCTCAATGCGGCCGATTCTGTTATTATTCCTGTACAATGTGAGTATTATGCGCTGGAAGGAATTGGTCAACTATTGAATACAATTACTTTGGTTAAAGAAAATTTAAATCCAAATTTATCCATCGAAGGCATCTTATTAACAATGTATGATCAGCGAAATAATCTATCCAAGGAAGTAGTGGAAGAGATTAATAAACATTTCCAAGGTAGTATATTTCAATCTATCATCCCTCGAAATGTTCGATTGAGTGAGGCCCCTAGTTATGGTCAACCCATAGCAATTTACGAGCTAAAATCCAAGGGGGCTAAGGCTTATCAGAAATTAGCTCAGGAGGTGATTTCACATGGCTAAGAAAGGATTAGGGAGAGGACTCGAGTCACTTATACCTATATCTAATATAAAAGACCGTTCCTATGTTACCGAGGTAGAGGTTGATAGACTAATGCCCAATCTTTATCAACCGCGGCAAGATTTTGACCAGGAAAAAATGGATGAGTTAAAAGAATCTATCAAAACACATGGAATTATTCAGCCAATTATTGTTCGGGAGTCAACCGAAGGATATGAGATTGTAGCTGGAGAAAGAAGATTAAAGGCAGCAAAAGAAATTGGTATGAAAAAAGTCCCGATAATTATCAGGCAGTTTAATAATCTAAAAACATTCGAAATAGCACTGGTGGAAAATATTCAAAGGGAAGATCTCAACCCAATCGATCAGGCTTGTGCTTTTAAGAGATTAGTTGATGAATTTAAATTAACGCATCAAGAATTAGCTGAAATGACCGGGAAAAGCAGAACCTTTATTAGCAACAGTGTTCGCCTGCTGAATCTGGATGATTGGGTTAAAAAAAGCGTTGCATCTGGGAAAATTAGTCTTGGTCACGCAAAAGTTTTATTAGGCTTAGACGATAAACAGTTGCAACAGGAGTTTGGGGAAAAAATCATTGAACAGGGTTTATCAGTAAGAGAATTGGAGAGAACCGTAAACCGGTGGATGAAAAAGAATAAAAAGATTTCCGTTCAAAAGAAAGCAGTACAAAATTTCCCCGACCTGGAAAAGGAGTTAATTGACAGACTTGGTACCAAAGTAAAGATAATATTTAATGGAAAACGAGGTAATCTGGCTATAGAGTTTTATAGTCAAGAGGATTTAAACCGTATTTCCAGCCTTTTATTAGATAAGCATTAATTTAAGATTTCTATTTTGTTTGATGTTAGGACAAGAAGTCCGATAAAATTAAATTAGAGAGGTTTGTTATGAAGGAAAAGTTATTTGTATCCCTAAAATATTATTTTTATACTTTTTATAATTCTGTTATTGATTTTTTCTTTACAATGCTTTTTAATTGCTTTTCATGTGATTGAACAAGGATTTTTAGTTAAAATAATTAATCATAATCTCAACTTGGTATATTCAAGTTTTAATAGTCAAATATTAGTTGCCTTGATAGGGCTTTTGATACTTGCTATTAGCTTTTACCTAATATGGGTGAAACAAAAAATGATTCAACAGATACCCTCTGTAAAAATCACTACTGATGATGGTGAAATAAAAATATCTACCACTTCGCTTGGGCAGATAATATTAAATATTTTACATGGTATAGAAGGGGTCAAAGAAATTCGACCGAATATTCAGGTCCTGAAGAATGGGGGTATTCGAGCGATTTTACAACTCATTGTTTCAACGAACTGCAATATACCGGAGACTGCCCATTCTATTCAACAGAAATTAAAAGAAGAATTACCCAAGATTAGTGGAGTTGAAGCAAAGGAAGTCAAAATAAATGTAAATAAAATTGATTATATAGGAGATCGAGAAAGTTCAAAATAGAGGAGGAGGTTTAATATTCATGACAGATAATGAAAAGAATGAAAAAAAGTCAGGATTAGAAAATCAGGACACAGAACTGGGAAATATATCGGTTTCTAAAGACGTTGTTGCCATTATCGTGGCTATGGAAGCAACTAAAGTGAAAGGTGTAGTAGGCTTAACGGCAGGGAGAAAGGGTATGTCAGCCCCTCTGTTAGATAAAAATAACCTGACTAAGGGAATTGAAGTATCAATGAACCAGAAAGAAGTTGCTATTTCTATTTCTCTAGTGGCAGATTACACGGTTGGTATTTATCAGACTGCCAGGGAAACTCAGAGAAATGTTAAAAAGGCTATCGAAACAATGGCAGGACTAAAGGTTTCTAAAGTAGATATTAATGTCCTTGATGTTAAATTTAAAGAGGAAATAGAAAAAAAGGAAAAAAATGAGCTTAAGAAGGAAACAAAAGAGGTAAAAGAAAAAGACAAAGAAGCCAATACAGAGAAAAAGGCCTAATTACTTATTTTGAGAATTTTTAAAATTTAAGTAAGCCAATAGGAATAAAATCATAAAAAATATTTCCACAAAAAGAGTTCTTTATTTTTGTGGAAATATTTTTTATGATTTTAAAGAATAAATAATAATTATATAGAAATGAGGAGTTTATGACTGCAGCTATTAAATTATTCTCAATTATTATATTGATTGTAATCTTATTAAGACTGAGGTTGGATCTTGGTCTTGTTATGTTTATATCTTCCATTATTTTGGGACTCCTTTTTCAGCTGGGTTTTTATGGAATAATAAATAATATTTACCTTGCAGTAAGCGATCCGAATACATTGGAGTTAGTTGGTATTATTATTCTGGTTTATATTTTGAGTGGCATTTTAAGAAGAACAAAAAGCATGGATGGCATTATTAGTTCTTTACTGAATATAGTTGCTGATTATCGTTTAATACTTTTTATTATTGCCTCTTTTTTAGGATTAATACCGATGCCTGCGGGTGCTATGTTTTCTGCTCCATTGTTAAGAGAAATTGGTCAAAAGAATAATATGAATGCAGAAGAAATTATGTTTGCAAATTACTGGCATCGACATGTTTGGGAATTTATCTGGCCTTTATATCCAGTCGTCTTGCTATATTCTTCATTTATTAAAGTTGATGTACGAGAAATAATGATTCTTCAATTTCCTTTCACTATCATTGCAGTGTCTATCGGCTTTTTCTGGATGTATACACATTTAGAAAGTAATAATAATTTTAAAATAAATTATAAGGATTGGAAAGCACAAATATTTATATTCTTCAAGAGTGTTTGGTCAATATTATTAATTATATTTTTAGTTTTGTTCTTAAAAATTAATTTATTGGTTTCCTTAAGCATATCTATTATTTTGCTTTTGATTATTAAACGAATTTCAATTAAAGAGGTATGGGAGCTTATCTTTCAAGATGTTTCGTTTAAAGTTGTTATTATGATTATTGGTATTATGCTGTTTAAACAAATCCTGGAAAGCACGGATTCTATTACTCAACTTCCCCAATTTTTTTCTACCATTGGCATCAATATTTGGGTTGTCTTATTTTTTATTCCTTTCTTAATAGGATCCTTAACCGGGGTTACCATAAGCGCTATAGGGGTTAGTTTTCCAATATTAATGCCTATTATGACCCAATATGGTTCTCTAAATTTATCCATGGCAATGATTGTGTATATTGCGGGATTTGCAGGCATGATGATTTCCCCTATGCATCTTTGTTTAACGGTAACAATAAATTTATCAAAAGCGGATATCGTAAAATTTTATAAAATGTTATCAATTAATTTACTAATTTTGATTATTATTAGCCTTTTATATATTTATGTGTTCATATAAATAAATTAATTAAAACAATCTAAGGTGAAATATGCCAAGCGAAATTATTAAGTACTTATAATACTAATATTAATTATATTTTTCCTTAAGATAAATTTGAACTTAAGCTTGAACCTACTTATAAATTCAGTATTAATAGGTTTATTGTTTAGAATTGATATTATTAGGATTTTGATAATTTGGAGAGATGCAGTACTTGACTCAACATCGATTGAATTGCTTAGTATTATTTTCTTGCTATATTTATTAAGCATTTGTATGGAAAAATTAAAAAAATTTGAGAGAATGGTTTATTTTTTGCAAGAAATGATAAGGGATTACCGATTAGTGATGATTCTTGTACCATCTTTTGTATCTTTATTGCCAATACAGGGTGGAGCAATATTTTCTGCGCCCATGATTAAATCGATTGGGGATGTTAACAAGATAAGTGCAGAAAAAAATATGTTTATAAATTATTGGTTCCGCCACATAGTAACTTTAATATATCCGTTGAATCCAAGTATTATATTATATGCCTCATTACTTAGTATATCTCTGAAAAAATTAATAGTACTACTTTGTCCTTTCTCTGTTATGGCTTTTTTAAGTGGTACAATATGGTTATACCTGAATTTAAACTACTACCCGGTTAAAAAAAGAATTCTTAAATATAGCCAAATAATAGCAATAAAAGGATTTATTTATAACACCTGGCCAATTTTAATGGTTGTTTTATTGACTTTAATCTTTAATATTATGCTCTTATTTTCACTTTCTCTGGTACTTTCATTATTATTAATTTTTAATACAGAATTAAGATTGCAATGGACTAGTTTTCTTTTTGAATCCGTCAAAGCGAGCTATAAAACTCTTTTTTTAGTTTGTGGCATATTTATTTTTAAAGGGATGTTAGAATATTCACAGGTGGTAGCACTTTTGCCAGATTATTTTTTATCTTTAGGAGTTCCTTTGTCTGGAGTATTGGTTCTTGTACCTTTTCTGATAGGATTTTTTACTGGTAGTGTTATTGCATTTATAGGTATATGTGTACCAATATTTTCTACAATTTTAGTTGACAATAATGGAATGATTGTTATTAGCAAAATGGTCTTGTTGTTTATTTCCGGACATATAGGTATGATGCTTACACCAATACATCTTTGTCTTGCAATTACAAAAGATTATTTCCATATTAGAATTAACAAATTTTATAATATTTTAATAACCCATATTTCTGTTCTTAGTATTTTTTCTATATTTTATTATCTTTTTTTAACCAAAATTGTTGATTGAATATCTTATTAATTTAGGGAGATTGGATAAAAGTTTAAGAGAAAGGAATGGTATTTGAAAATAATGAAAATACATTTTTTAGGAGCTGCTCGGGTAGTTACAGGCTCAAATATATTACTGGAGACTGAAAACAAGAAAATATTGCTTGATTGTGGAATGTTCCAGGGGAGTCGGCAACTTAACCGACTTAATTATCAGCCCTTTCGCTTTAATCCTGAAGAAATTGACCTTCTCATTCTATCACATGCCCACATTGATCACAGTGGCCGCATTCCCAGTCTGATTAAATCAGGATTTAAGGGCAAGATTTATTGTACCAAGGCAACTTATGACCTATGTTCTATAATGCTTCCTGATAGCGGCTATGTTCAGGAAACGGAAAATGAATGGGAGAATCGCAAGAGAAAGCGTGCTGGCAAACCTTTGCGGGAGCCTCTATATACGGCAGATGAAGCAACAGACAGCTTGAAAGCTTTTTTACCGGTTTTATACAATCAAAGAATTACAATAGATGATAAGTTAACAGTTCGTTTCCAGGATGCCGGTCATATTCTTGGTTCAGCAATTGTGGAACTCTGGATAAAAGAGAGCGGGTATACTGTTAAGCTGGTCTTTAGTGGTGATTTGGGAAGAAAAAACAAACCAATTATTAGAGATCCTGCCATTATCGAAGAAGCTGACTATTTAATTATTGAATCTACATACGGGAATCGCCTGCATCCTTCTTTGGATAATGAAGCCGCAAAATTGATTCCCATCATGATTGAAGCACAGAAAAGGGGAGGAAATGTAGTTATACCTTCATTTGCCGTACAACGTGCCCAGGATATTATTTATGAGCTAAATCAGTATTATGACCAAATTATCTCGGTAAAAGATCGAAGTTATTTAGATATACCGGTATATGTTGATAGTCCTTTGACTATTTCTGCTACCGAGATATTCAGGCGAAATCCAGACTGTTTTGATGCAGATACGCTCTCACTTATCAAACAGGGATACCACCCTCTAGATTTTAAAAATCTTCATTTTACAAGGACAGCTAAGGAATCTAAAAGACTTAATACGATCCCGGAGAGTAAGGTAATAATTTCTGCCAGCGGTATGTGCACTGCCGGTCGAATTAAACACCACCTTAAACATAATTTATGGAGGAAAGAATCCAGTATTGTATTTGTCGGATATCAAGCAGAAGGGACTCTGGGGAGAAGAATAAAAGATGGGGCAAAAAAAGTTAAGATATTTGGGGAAGAAATTAAGATAAATGCCCAAATACATGTTTTAGAAGGTTTTTCCGGTCATGCTGACCAGGATGAACTTATACAGTGGATAAAAAATTTCAAGAAAAAACCACAAAAAGTATTTTTAGTTCACGGAGAAGATGAAGCACTCGACACTTTATACGATTTGATACAAAATGACCTGGGTCTAAAGGCAATTATCCCACAACTGGGAGAAAAATTTGTGATTAAAGGAACCGGTGAAGCTGTTCCGGCAGAAGTTGTTCGAGAAAAAAGTATAAAGCAACTGCAATCATTTGAAGAGGAAACTATGCAATTAAAAGAATTGATGGATTCTATTTTAGAAAAATTAGATCAGAAAAGCAAGGAAGAATTATCAGATGAAGATCTGGTTCAATTGAGAAACAAAATAATAGCTTTAAGAAAAGAAGGAGTGGAATTGAGTCTGTTGATGACTGATAAGAACAGATCTGAATAGACAGAAAAAATTACCATTGCCAATTAATGCAGTTTAGAGGAATAAAAAGCGGGTGTAAAACATGTCTTGAATTACACCCGCTAATAATCTTGAATCTCTAAAGAATCTTATCTAATTTTGCTTGAATTGCTTGAGGAGGAACTGCTCCTACAATTCGGTCAGCCTCTTGCCCATCTTTAAAAATCAAAAGAGTTGGAATTCCTTGGACATTATAACGAACCGCAATATTTTGATTGTTATCAACGTTTAATTTACAGACTTTTAACTTGTCTTCATTATCATTAGCAATTTTCTCAACACTTGGACTTACTATTCTGCAGGGCATACACCAAGGTGC
>JAGYIZ010000070.1 GCA_018402425.1 Candidatus Atribacteria bacterium
TAATAAAATAAGGGAGTTTTTATTAATGCTCTAATATTAGTTTAGTTATTTTTATCGTTTTACAGATTAATTAAGCGATATGCCTTTTATTTTGATTGCTTTTAAAGAAGCTTTTCTATCTCGGCATTTTCTCTTAATTCTTCTGTTAGTTTATTTACTGCATTTTGTTCTTCCTGCTGCATAATCTGAGCTTTTAGCTGTTCTTTAATATCTTCAAAAGGAGGAATACTGCCTGACTGATCAACAAATTGTTCTTTATTTTGTTCATATACTTCACTAGCCATCTCGTCGCTTATTTTAATATTGTAAATTCCCTCTTCTTCCATTAGCTTCTGGACTAACAAGTTAGAGTTACTCACAAATACTTCCTGATATTGTTCCAGTGATTCAATCTGTTGTTGCTGCAGTACTTCTAATATCTCCTCTTCGCTAAGTCCATTTTTCTCCTTAATTTCATTGATATGCTGTTCGAAATAGTAATCCTCATCTTCTTCGGTCACTTCTATGCCTTTTCTATCCGCTTCCTGCAAAAGCAAAATCTCACCAATTAAATCATCCAGGACATAACGATTATATTCCATTAGAAATTCCTGCCCAGCCTCTGAGTAATTAAGAAATTGGGCAAATTTCTGATCTATTTGAGATAATTGTTGTGTTATTAACTGGATGTTTGTCCTTTTTTCCAAATCCTGCATATATAGGTTTTCGCCATTAACTATTGCAATGATCTGCCCTTCTATCTCTTCTCCCCCCGTTGCTTCCTGGCTCAAAACAGGCATTCCAAATAACAAAAATGCAAATGTAATTAGAATTAATTTTTTAAATAGCATAAAAATTAATGTCCTCCTCTTGATTTTTTAATCTATAATTTGCGTTCTGTATAGATTTAATTCATTGTACAATCATTTTGTGATGAAAATGTGATAGTTCTTTAAAAACTTTATAAAGATTTTACCGATTGATAATGCCTTATATTGATTCTTTTCTCTTTCAAGCTACCCACTTTTTACAAAAGCTTTACAAATTGTTTATTAGCTTTTTGCTTTCATCTGATATTGTTAATGAACAAAGGAGATAAAACAATGAATACTGTGAAAATATTAAACTATATAATAGATATTTTTCTTATTGGATACTCTCTATATTTTCTATTATTTGTTTTTCTTGGCTTATTCAACAAAAAAAATAAAGATTCCAATGATCCAAAAACTAAGTTTGCAATTATTATACCGGCCCATAATGAAGAAAAGGTAATTTCTAAATTACTGACTAACCTGCAGAGTTTGGACTACCCTAAAAATCTCTATGATATTTTTGTAATAGCTGATAACTGCCATGATAATACTGCCCAAATAGCTCATTCCTACAACGTTAATGTCTTAAAAAGAATAAATCATTATAAAAAAGGGAAAGGTTATGTCCTTAAGTTTGCCTTAGAAAGAATTGGTTTCATCGGAGGGAACTCTAAGTATGAAGCTGCTGTGGTATTTGATGCCGACAACCTGGTTGAACTAAACTTCTTAAAAGTAATGAATAATCGAATACTAAAGGGAGAAAAAATTATTCAGGCTTATGTAGATGCAAAAAATCCGGCAGATAATTGGGTCACGGCGACTTTTGCCATGATGTTCTGGATTAATGACCGCTTCAACCTCCTGTCTCGTTATAATGTCGGTTTGTCGTCTGTATTGATGGGTACCGGAATGTGTATTTCTGCCGATACTTTAAAGAAAATCGGCTGGAATACCAGTACTTTGACCGAGGATTTAGAATATTCGATCCAGGCACTTTCAAACGGGATTAAAACAGCTTTTGCCAGGGAAACAAAAATTTATGACGAAAAACCTTTATCATTCAGAGCTAGTTGCCGCCAAAGACTTCGTTGGGGAAGAGGCCAATTATCAGTTACCTTCAAATATGTGCCTGAATTATTATATCAAGGATTTAAACAAAAAAGCTTAGCAATGATAGACGGAGGATTCCGCCTATTCCAACAACCCTTTATCATGTTTTATTCTATTATGACAATACTTAGATTAACCCTTCCGGGTATATTTTATAGTCCCTTCTTCAGTATATTGTTAGAAAACATGAAAATTTTTGGTCTATTTCTGCCCTTTATTCCTTTCCTGTTACCTTCCTCGGTATATTTACTGGATAAATTGTCTTTTAAATCTTTTAAATATGTTATTTTTTTCCCAATTTTTATGTATAGCTGGGCAATTATCCTATACTGGGCATTGTTAACCATAAATGAAAAAAGCTGGCTACCCACTAGTCATTCGCGCAACCTCAGCAAACAAAGTTTATTAGAAGAAGCAAAAGCTTAAAATTGTATTATAAGTTTGCTTATTTGGCTGTTTTTTTGAAAAAGGCAATCTATGTAGTATAATTAATTTATAAATAATATATATAATATATAGTATATTTTTATGAACTTTTATGTATAGCCTTTTTGTTAAGCATTGCTACAATAGTATCATGAATAATATTATATATAAATTATTCAATTAAAGGTTTTCTAGAAATAGTATACATGCAATTAATCAACTCTCTATCATAAAACTTTTAAACCCGAACTAAGAAAGGATAAACATGAACCTACATGGTAAAAAAATCCTGGTTATTGAAGATGACCAACATATTTTTGCCTTAATTAAGATGATGTTAAAAAATTACAGTGTTAACCTTGTTCTTAAACCCGATGGTGAATCAGGTTTAGAAGCTGCACTTTCCCAGAATTATGATTTAATATTGCTTGATATCATGCTTCCCAAAAAAGATGGCTGGGAAATTTGTAGTGAGTTAAAAAATTCGGGCATCAAAACACCCATAATTATTCTCACAGCAAAAGTTGAAGAAGCGGATAAGGTTCTTGGTTTAGAAATAGGTGCTGACGATTATGTTACCAAACCTTTCAGTCCTCGACTACTTATTGCCAGAATAAAAGCGGTTTTACGTCGTTTTGAAGGTCCGCAAGAATTGTCTAACGAAAAACTAATCTATAAAGAAATGGGACTAGAACTTGACCCTAATAATTATAATATTGAAGTACAAGGGAATAAAGTTAATTTAACTCCTAAAGAATTCGAACTACTAGCTTTTTTAGCACAGAATGAAGAACAAGTTTTTAAAAGAGAACATCTTTTAAAAAATATTTGGGGATTCGATAGCTATGCAGAAACCAGGACAGTTGATGAACATATAAAACGAATAAGACAAAAACTCAATCAAGCGGGTTTAGATTTCATACCATTACAAACAGTTTGGGGTGTTGGATATAAGTTTTCTTCAAAATATCAAGCAAATAAAACCTAATATTTTTAATACAAAAAGTTTTTTCGGCAGATTAATGCTATCAAACCTACTAATTATTCTTATTTCTTTAGCCGTTATTGGCATAATGTTTGGCTATCTTGTTCAGAATTACTATTTTGGTCTAAAAGAATGGGAAGCTACTACAAATAGCCAAAGAATAGCTAAGCTGGTTAGCGAAAATATATCCGGCGGCAACATAGAATCAGATAATTTAATAAAAGATGCAGATAAGATTACGACCATTTCCCGCTCCTCTAATATGGATATAGGTCTCATGAATGAAAAGGGTGAAATGGTTTTTAACGCACCTACCATTGAAGATTTTAATCTTACCTTGGAGCAAACCGAGATTGACCATGTCCTTCAAGGGAATACTATAACTAAAAAAATAATGGGTCCGGAATACAGAAATCTACTTATGGTTCTTCCATTATTGGAAACCAAAAATGATGATATTATATTGATGGGACCTCAGACACCGGAAGACTTGACAAATGTAGTAGGTGCTGTCATTGTTCAGACTCCCCTCGGTGGAATAACGGCCACTATTAACAACATTATCCGTCTTGTCTTGTTATCTTTTTTAGTAGCCATAGCAGCAGCAATATTTTTGAGTGTTTCTTTTACCAAGCGTGTAACAAAGCCTTTAAAAGATATCCAGAGCTCTGCTTTAAAAATTGCTGAAGGGAAATTTCAAGAGGTCTTTGTCCCAGAGAATAGCAGTGACGAAATCAAGCATCTAGCATATACATTTAATTATGCGGTAAATCAAATCAATGAAACCATGAAGAAAAGGAAAAAATTGGAAAAAATGAGCAAAAAATTTGTCGCTAATGTTTCCCATGAATTCAGGGCACCATTAACCTCAATCAAGGGTTTCTTGGAAATTATCAACGAACGCGACTTGTCCATTAATGAAATTAAAGAATGTACCAAAATTATGTATAAAGATGCCGAATATCTTGAACATCTTTTAACAGATTTACTGAGCTTAGGCCAACTTGAAGTGAAAAAAACACCTCTTAACAGAGAATCCACTTCTCCTGATATTCTAGTCTCTCGTGCTGTAAAAACTATGCAAAATAAATTTAATGGAAAACAAATTAGACTGAATTTAAAGCTGGCTGAAAATCTTCCCACAATTTACGTTGATATAAATCGTATTCATCAAGTTCTAATTAATTTATTAGATAATGCTATAATCTATTCCCCTGAAGGTGGGAATATAACCATAGAGGTTGTTCCTCTAGTTTCCCAAAAAAATTCTAAATTAAAAAATGAAGTCAAATTTTCAATTACCGATCAGGGGCCCGGCATACCCCCGGAGGAGTTAGATAATATTTGGCAGCGTTTTTATAAAATCGATAGCGCCCGTACCAGAGAACAGAAAAATGGAAGCGGTCTGGGACTGGCTATTGTAAAGGATATTATTTTAAAGCATGGTGGAAATGTCAAAGTAAATAGCATCCCTGGTTCAGGTTCTACATTTAGCTTCACAATATAATAATAGTTCAACTGTTTTTTCATATATTTTTCTCAGTATTATTCCTCAATTTATTAACCCCTTCCTACTAATAATCTATTATAAGTTCATCTATTTTATTGCATGTTTACCATATATTTGCAATTTGTTTACAAAAAGTTTACAATTAATATAGTTAGATTGTGTTTACTCATATCCAATTATAAAAAGTAAGAGAATAAAAAATGAGTGATCTTATAAAACATGTTCTGGTCGGTGATATGATCGGAAGTTTTGCAGCAAATTCAGAGCATAAATTTTTTCATAAAACTTATACTGTTTTTACGCTAGGGGTCATTTCTCATGCCCTTATGGATATGGCTGAGCCGGATTATACAGTTAACTGGTTTAATCAAGCACAATTGGGAAATGCAGCACCTTTTTTAGCTCTGCAGGGTGGTGGAACATTTTTTGTCTTGAAAACCATGCTTAACAGTACTAAAAAAAATCAACTAGCCCGTAAATTGCGGATAGCTGCTATTATAGGAGCAGTAATTCCCGATGTTATTGATGGTGTTTATTCCATTATTAATCCCAATGCCTGGTACACTGGGCAACTTATTTGTCCCTGGCATAATGCCACTTTTAATAAAATGCCTTGGCACATTAATTTAATGTCAATGTGGGCAACATCTTTACTCTCTGCTGGTCTTCTCCTGGTACGATACTGTTCGATACCTTTGATCAGGTTTTTTTCTCCACGATTACACTTCTTAAAACCTTGGTAAAGATAGAATGGCGTGATTATCAGAGCTATTACTTCAGCTATAAACATAAAATAAGTTAAAATTATTTACCACTGGATAAATTTGAAAGAATTACCTTATTGATGATAAAATTGGTAATAATCGTTTGAAAAAACTTTTTTATTAGTTATTTTCTCAATAGCAAATTTATGTAGATTTCTTATTATCTGAAAGGATTTTATGAATCAGCTTTTTCTTATTCTGGCAATTATTTTTATTTTAGCAGCTATTTATATCTATCTAACAAA
>JAGYIZ010000071.1 GCA_018402425.1 Candidatus Atribacteria bacterium
ATACAGCATCTCGATACTAGCTTGCTTTCATTTATCCTTACAGTATTTTACTACATACCCGATACTCATGACCCGATACTATATTTATAATATGCTGCACATGACCCTTCACCAGAGACCATGCAGGCCCCAATGGGATTTTCCGGTGTACAGACTTTTTTAAAAAGAGGGCATTGTAAGGGGGTTATCAGTCCCCTTAAAACTTCTCCGCATCGGCACCGTGGATTTTCTTGAGATTTTTCAATTTCAACTGCGAAATTTCTGGCATTCATGAAAGAGAATTCAGGCTTCAAATCCAACCCGCTTTTTTCTACTTTGCCTATCCCACGCCACCGGCTATCGATAGGGGAAAATACTTCTTCAATTTTTTTAAGAGCAACGGGGTTCCCCTCTTCCCTAACTGCCCGACGATACTGGTTTTCTACAAAGGGTTTTTGCTCTATCTTCTGCTTAATAAGGTGATAAATAGCTATAAGAATATCAACCGGTTCAAATCCGGCGATTACACAGGGAACAGAATATTGTTGAGGTATAAATTGATAAGGTTGTGTCCCAATAATTGTGCTGACGTGACCGGGACATAAAAATCCATCGATTTTAGCTTCTCTGCTTTGAAGTAATTCTCTCATAATAGGAGGCATTACCTTGGCCATGCTTAATAAGTAAAAATTTTGCAAAGACTTTTTGGTAGCTTCCAGAACAACACTAGCTAATAACGGTATTGTTGTTTCAAAACCGATTCCAATAAGAATAATCTTTTTCTGCGGAAACCGGTAAGCTAATTCCAAAGCCTGCAAAGGTGTATAAATTACCTGAACATCAGCCCCTTTGGCTTTCTCCTGCTTAAGACTGGATGAACTACCCGGAACATTAATCATATCACCAAATGTAGCTATGATGACTTCATCCATTCTTGCCAAAGCAACAATATGGTCAATACCTGAAATTGGTGTAACACAAACCGGACATCCGGGACCGGAGATTAGATGAATATTTTCCGGTAACATGTCTTTCAGCCCGGAACGAAAAATTGAAACAGTATGCGTACCGCATACTTCCATCAAGTTTATCTTTTTTTTCGTTAATTTTCTTATTTCTTGGATGAGAGATTGACAAAGAGCTTTATCCCGATATTCATCTCTATACTTCAAAGCCCTATTTCCTCCCAGGCGCGATTAACTTCATTGGCCTCTTTTGCATTAATTTTAGTAATTGCATATCCGGCATGAATAAGAACATAATCACCTTTGCTAACATCAGGCAAAAGGTCTAATCTGATAGTTTTTTTTATTCCTCCTAAAAGTACTTCCGCCTGCTCCGAATTTATTTTTTTTGTTATTTTCCCAGGTATGGCTAGACACATTCAAATTACCTCTTTTAAAATATTTTTTATATTTTCACATTCACTGTTACTATATGCCGATATAATGACTATCTCATGTTTTGGCATTGGCAATTACTGCCTGTCCTAATGAGATGCAGGCATCATTGGGTGGCATCTTTTGGTGAATATAAATCTTAAAATCCTCTTCTTTTAATTTTCCTATAATTCGATTCAACAAGAAACTATTTTGAAAAACTCCTCCACTTAGAACAACCAAATTAATGTTATATTTATTTCTCATTTTAACACACATGGAAAGCGTTAAATCAGCAATGGTATTATGAAATTTGGTGGCTATTTTCTCCATATTTTCATGTTTTTCCATTTCATGGATGATCTGAAGAAACATCGCTTCTGTATTGACAATCCAGTTGGATGCTTCTTCTTCAATAGAATATGAATAATGATCCCTATACTTTGATTGGCACATAGCTTCCAATTCCACGGCTGCTTGTCCTTCAAAATTCACCTCGTCCTTTAAGTTTATCAGGGCAGCAATTGCATCAAATAATCTACCGCAACTGGAAGTAAAAGGTGAATTAATTCTTTTATCTAGCATTTGATTTAACAGGTACAGCTCTTTGCTGGTCCTTCTTTTAATTAATTCTAAATTAGAATTAGCAATCTTCTCTCCAAAGATAGAATAAAGATAACTGTATGCCATCCTCCATGGTTGGCTAATCGCCTGCTCTCCACCTGGCATAGCCTGATATTGTAAATGACCCACTCTGCAATAATCCTTTAAATTGGCAACTAAAAACTCCCCACCCCAAATATGATTGTCTTTACCCAAACCGCTTCCATCAAAGGCAATACCAATTACCTTTTCAGTCAAGTGATTTTCCGCCATGCAACTGGCAATATGTGCATGATGGTGTTGAATCCTTAACAAAGGCAATCCTTTTTTTTGGGCTACTTGTTCTGCATAAGATGTGGATAAATAATCAGGATGTAGGTCGCAAGCAATAATTTCAGGATTAAATTGAAAAACTCTACTTAAACGATTAACTGCTTCCTGATATGCTTCAAAACTATCCTTATTCTTCAAGTCACCAAGATGTTGGCTGGGGAAGGCATAATGGTCGCGGGTAAAACAAACTGTATTTTTTTGCTCAGGTCCTACGCCAAGAATCTGTTTACTATTTTTAGATAGAACAATAGGAAAAGGCGCATATCCTCTGGATCTTCGTATAAATATTGGTCGATTGTAAGATATTTTCAGAACAGAATCATCGCAACGATTGTAAATCGCCCGATTATGAATAAGCAAAAAATCAACCCGATGAGCTAACTTTTGAAAAGCTTCTTCATTTTGAATAATAATCGGTTCATCAGAAAAATTAGCACTAGTCATAACCAATACCAAACCACTTTTTTGCAGTAATAAAAAATGTAAGGGAGTGTAAGGCAACATTACTCCAATACAATCATTACCCGGAGCAATTTCAGGTGACAGATAGTTATCTTTTTGCTTTTTTAAGATAACTATCGGTTTTTCCTTACTTTCCAGATATTCCCTAGCATATTCTGAAAGATGACAAAAAGTTCGCACTCTATCGCTATTCTCAACCATGACTGCAAATGGTTTTTCATCTCTTTGTTTAATTTCTCTTAATCTTAGTACGGCTGAGCAATTACTTGCATCACAAGCCAGATGAAATCCACCTAATCCTTTTATGGCACCAATCTGACCTTTAATTAACCTATTTTGTGCTTCCTCAATAGGGTCTTTAGTTACTATTTTTTTATTACCTTCATACAAACAAACCTCAGGCCCACAGACCGGACAAGCATTTGGTTGAGCATGGTAGCGACGATTATTTATATCATTATACTCTGCATTACAGTCGGGACACATGGAAAAATTTTTCATAGTAGTTTTCCCACGATCATATGGCATGTCTTCAATAATAGTAAAACGAGGCCCGCAATTAGTACAATTAATAAAAGGATAACGATAACGACGATCAGCAGGATTGTTTAATTCCCTTAAACAATCTTCGCAAACGGAGACATCAGGCGGCATAAGGATTATGGGATGCTCATGATTGTTATTGCTTTCCTTTATTTTAAAGTTAGCATAGCCCAACCATGGTAATTTCTTAACTTTAATATCCTCAATAATTGCCAATGGAGGAAGATTGTCTTTGAAATTTTCGAGAAAAAAATTAATATTATTTTCTTCTCCTTCTATTTCCATTTCAACACCCTGGTTAGAATTACAAACCCAACCAGCCAAATGATATTTCTGAACTAATTTATGGATATAAGGGCGAAACCCAACTCCCTGAACAATCCCATGTATTGTGATACGATTTCTTATTTTCATTTTTCTTTTCCTGGAATATTTGTGTGTGTAAATCAGTATCGTGTATCGAGTATATAGTATCGAGTCAAAAAACCAAAACTATAAAAAAATAAGTGCAATCTAAGTTAAGGATTCACCTAAAGCTATTTTATAAAAATATTTTTTAACTATTAACTGTTTATTTTTATTTTGCCATTAACGTATTCTAATCCATTAACAATATAATTTATTTTTTTTGTTCTATTCATTGTCTTTTTTGTTTTTTAATTTTTCTGCCATACTCAACCTTTGCCTAAAAATATTTCTACATATGGTAAATTTATATCTTGATTCTGAATTTTTCTTTACTACATACTACATACCCGATACTCGATACTATTGTACTTTCATTTATTCCTTACAATCTTTTCAATCCAATCATACCAGCTTTGCATTCCCTTGTTAGTCAGACATGATATTTCAATAATTTTCATGTCAAGTCTAATATTTAAAGCTTCATTTTTCAAGCGTTCGAGATTAAAAGAAATATAAGGCAATAAGTCTACTTTGTTAATCAGTAGAACATCACATTTTCTGAAAATAACCGGATATTTAATAACTTTATCATCACCTTCGGGAACACTGACCAGATTGACCCGATACTTTTCTCCTAAATCAAAACCTGCCGGGCAAACCAAATTACCTACATTTTCAATAAAGAATATATCAATTTTAGTAAAGTCAAATGCCGACAATGCTTTGTTTACCATATTGGCATCTAAATGACAGGCACCATCAGTGTTGATCTGGGCAACTTGAACATCATATTTACCGATGCGCTGTGCATCACGGTCTGTTTGTAAATCTCCTTCTAAAACTGCGATATTTATTTTCTCTCCAAGTTTATTAATTGTTTTTTCTAATAAACTGGTTTTTCCTGAACCCGGAGAGCTCATCATATTAATTACCGGTATATGGTAATGACTGAAAACCTGTCTGTTTTTCAAAGCCATATCTTCGTTACTTTTCATAATATTTGAAAATACTTTAATCCTGGTCAACTTTATCTCCTCTCAAGGATTTATTATAATTTGCTTCAGTTTCTTTAATAATACAATATCTTCAATACCTGTCGTTATAGCAGCACTTCTTAAAAAACCTTTCTGCAATTAGCAAAGCTGCAAAATCATCATAAGGACAAGGGGGAATAAGAAAAGATATAGGAAAAATTCTCAATAAGCCAGTTGGTGGATGATAATCAAAATAACGCTTTCTTGCCTGCATAGTAGTATATTTTTCAACTACCTTTATTACCTTAATACTGGGAAATCTTTTTTCAATATTTCTTATGATTTCTCCAGAGTTAGTTCCACTGCCAATTAAGACATTATTTATCTTATATTTTTGCAAATATATTTCTATTTTTTGAATCAACTCTTCCGTATCAACTACTTCGCCTGCAATAAAACATAATTGGTTATCAACAACAGCAATACCGCATTTCTTTTTCCCCGGATCAATCGCTAAAACAATTCTAATCATCTATTATCAATCCTGTCCAAATAGTTAATGTATAATTATACCATTTATGTCCAGAATTACTTCGCTTGGGGAAATTTGGCTAAAGAGTAATACGCTCAGGATGAGTATAAATATTCATCCTTTTCCCACGGGTAAAGCCAATTAGGGTTATGCAGTATAAATTTGCCATCCTAACTGCACTATCAGTAACGGCTGCCCTAGAAATAACAATTGGAATATCTGCATTAATTATTTTCTTAATAATTCCCGAAGTAATGCGGCAAGAGG
>JAGYIZ010000072.1 GCA_018402425.1 Candidatus Atribacteria bacterium
TTTTTGTTATTTTGCTGACATCTTTTGGTAGGTCTTCATAATTAATTTTAGAATATATTTTAGACACAATGTGAGCTATGTCTTCCAAATCTTATATTCTCCTATCATATATAATATACATATATTATATATGATATATCTTTTTAAAGTCAACACCTTATCTTAATAATTGTTAAATAATTAATCAATTAATTGTAAAAAAGTTTTTAAGGCCTTACAGATCTAAAGGCTGGAAAAAAATAATACAGCTAATAGTTCCTATATCTGAAAGGTGTTGTCAAAAGAACTATCCCTGTGACAACGGTGAGGGTTATAGTATTTTTACCAATGCAGACTAAAGCCAAGACGGTTAGGGATTTGCCAGTTAAAAGATAATCTTTTATTTACTTTATAAACTATTTCTTTCTTGTTTTCTTCCCAATTCTTCAAATCAAAAAGATGACTCTGTACACTGTAATTAAACCGAATTTTGTCAAAATCCATCTGTAAGCGGGTATGAAGAAAAGGTTCATAATTTCTATCCTGATATTCTAAACCGGCTCCTATCCATAATCTAATTACATAAGAGCTGTAAAAATCATACTCAAATTTGCCATTATAGAGTTCATCTTCATATCGCAGAGCAACATTCCAGCGATAAGTCGGGGAAAGAGATAATTCAAGCCCGGGATGTTGAATATCTTCCAGGTTACCCCAAAAAGATAAGGAATGCTTTTCTCTCTCAGGTTTATTATCTTTTAAATCAAGCGTTGGAATCCGGTTAAACAAATCATGCAGCCAGATTTCTTCTGTATCATAGAGATGTTCCAGTTCTTTTCCCTTTAATAAAATAGGAACCAGCAAATCTGTCTTGGTTAGTCCGGCATGATTGGCATCGTAGGTTATACCGAAAAGTAACTCAAAGACAGGTATTTTGGGATGGTTAATAACTATTACAATATCTCCGGCTTTCTCATTCATAAGAAGATTATATATGTTTGGTGGAACACCCGGAAAATTGCTTTTCCTGGTTAGAGATAACCATTCATCCGCATCCAGCCATTCTCCCTGGTAACCATCTTGATAATAATCAAAAACATCTTCACCTTCATACAGATACCTGATGTTATCTTGGCCATCACCTTCAAAGATTATTTTTCCATAATCTGTATAACTGACTACCCGATTAGTATTTTCTCTAAAAAATGCAAAATCAATTTCGCTTTCCAAGGCAATCCTTTTTGCCCAAAAATCTTTTTCTTCAGGATTTTTTAAAAATACAATAGGGTGAACATAGGCTCTCAGTTCATCTCCGATAATTCTTTTAATCTCTTTTTCCTGAGGAGGATTGATAAATCTCCCGAAAGACATTCCATGATCACTATAAATAATGAGATTAACTTCATCCATGTTAAGCCTTTTGATTAACCTGCCCATATAACTGTCAAATCTTTTATAACTGGCTAAATATTGCTCTTCTCCAAAAAAATGACCTAAAGAATCAGTAGCAAACCAGAAAAATTGCAATACATTGTAGGTATCTAATAGTTCGGGTATATTCATTAATGGATACATGTTAAAAATATCTAGAAATGGCACCCCATATATAAAGCCGGCTTTTGCCCTCCTTGGTATATGGGAAAACATATCAAAGAAGGTTACATATTTAGGCATTATCTCATCTTTTTCCGTATCATAGTGACGCCATCCAATTCCTCCGGTTGAATTATCTAAACCTTTCCTTAAATGAGGTATTGTGGTTTCAGTACCCCCAGGAAATAAGGCTAGACCATATGGGATGATATGTCCGTCGCCATCCTGAAAGATGGCTTTTAAATTCGGAAGATATCCTTCCTCTATATACTGGAAGAAATTAGGTGAAGATAAAGCATCAAGGTGAATAATCAGAAATTTTGGCCTTTCTGCTGCAGAGCCTGTTGTAAAAAAAAGTAGTAATAACGCAAATAGAATGAAAGCAAAAATGCTAAAATATTTCCAATTTTTAGGATAAAAAATTGAATTTTTTCCTACTTTATTATTTAAAGAATTATTATTATTTTTATATAAAGCCATAAATTTTCCTTGGTTTATTTAATTATTTTATTATCAATACCAAAATAATTTTACTCTTATCACTTCTTATTTATAGTGTCAATCTGTTTTTATTAAAATTTGACCTCAACATTTTCCCTACTCTCTCCCTCTGCCTGGAAATAAGGTCTGCTTTTAAAGCCAAAAAGGCTGGCAATAATGGAAACAGGTACTTTGACGATATCTATATTATATTTCATGGCAGTATCATTATAGAATTGTCGGGAAAATCCTATCTTATCCTCTGTATCTTTAAGCTGATTTTGTAGATCTAAAAAATTTGTGCTTGCTTTCAGGTCAGGATAACTCTCGGCTACTGCAAATAGCCTACTCAAGGCTCCTGCCAATTCTGAATTTGCCTGTAACTTCTCATCTGGAGTGTTGGCTGCCAGGTATTTCGTTCTGGATTCAGTCACCTTTTCTAATGTTTCCTTTTCATGTTTAGCATATCCTTTAACTGTATTCAGCAAATTAGGAATTAAATCAAACCTTCTTTTCAGCTGGACATCAATTTGAGCCCAGGCATTATCGACTCTTCCTCTCAGGACAATAAGTCGGTTATAAGTAACAACTGCCCAGAGACTAATAAGTACTAAAAAAATTAATATATAACTCATAATGTTTCTCCTTTATCAATTTGTCTAATTTGAAATTATAAATTCCCTGGTTTTAAAACTTTTTCTTTTACTCTATTTAGATTAGAAGGCACCGGCTCCTCCGCCACCGCCTCCTCTTCCTCCACCGGAAGAGAAACCGCCTCCGGAACCCTTGGATGTGCTGGTCCTTACCAATGAATTGCTAAAAGCTTTGTCAAAAGAGCGGAAAACAGATGCGTTCAACTGACCATGTCTATCGGTCATATGATAAAGCAAAACAGAATTACGTAGATTGATATTCTGGTCAGTCAACACCACTCGTAACTTTGAAATAACCTTTTCTGCTATACCCAAAGAAATCGCATAAACCAGGTAATGTTCCCAGATAACCAGAGAAGGGATTTCATAGTCTTTCATATTGCTGAAATGTAACAAAAATCTCTTAAATGCTGACCACTTATGGTATTCATTTACCCCTTCCTGGGTCTTTTTCCTAATTACTCCACCGTAGATTACTAATCCTACCCCGGTAAAACCAATTGTCATCAATAATGGAATTAATACCAGCCAGGGCACTCGCAATAAAATTGCCGCTAATACCAATACTAAAAAACCAGCAATTTCCAGCGAAACAGTCTTTAAAGCCGCCTTATATCCCTCTTTCGATTTACCAAAATAATGATATTTTTGAAATTCTTTTTTTACCGCCTTTTGCCATTGCTGATACTGATGCCGAAAAGAGCTTTGAGTTCTGGATGCCTTAGAATAGGATTCAATTTCTTTTAAGCTAACAGATTCTCCATCTCCTATACTATAAAAAAACCAGTTGATTAAATTAACTTCATGGGACTCTAAAGAACTGGTATCCTTATTTAAAAGAATAAACTTATAATCCTTCTTTTTCAGCCAGCCGCTACTTGTTATTTCTTCTATCTGTAAATATTTTTTTCGGGTCAAGTCCATCAATGTTGCCATAATATCTTTGGTTGTTGTTCCTTGTACGCTCATTAAATGGCTCAATACTGCAGGGGTGATATCTGCAGGCAATTCCCGATAATAATCCAATTCCATTGTAGGTTTAAGTTCACGGTCATATTTAAAATAAAGTCGGATACCGGTAATGATATTAAGAATTATAATTATAGGTATCAATAAAAACCCAAAAATCATCAACAGGTTTTCTCTGTCAGATCTTTTAGCCCAATTCAATTCTTCATTCATTATTTGGGAATATTGATCCTTATTAACTACTCTGTCGGAATCAGGAACAAATCTGGTAGGAAACAAAAGCCTGGTCTCTATCATTTCATTTGATGGCAAACCTTCAACTTCATACAAAACTCTCCCATTATCCTGAATAGTTACCTGTCCCTGTGACGGACCATGACCAAAAACTTTTAAATCTTCTTCATTTACCATATTGCCAGGGAAAGAAATTTCAATCTGTACTTGCTGAATAGGTGAGCTGTTGCTCTGGTCGAAAAATTTCCAGTAGAATTCTGCAATATCATTATATTTGGTAATTACGTTCTTTAGTTGATATTCCAGTAAGAAGGATTTTCTTTCATTGGAAGACTGGTCATAAATCCGGAAGGTGGCCATTTCACCTTCCATTTCCCGGGTAGTTTCCAAAGTTTTTTGCTGGGGGAAATATTGAGAGGCTCTAAAATATTCTAATCCATTCGAACCTTTGGTACCAATACTTCTTATAATACCATTAAAATTTCCCTTAAACTCATAAGTAAATATTTCGCTGACCTGAGCATCCCCGTTTTCCAATATCTGTACCTGAGCCCGGTAATCGGTAATTTGAAAGCTGCGTTCCTGTTCGGTAAGACCAGCGAAACAAACGGAAAAAAATAAAAAGAAAAAAATAAAGATTAATAGGTATTGTTTTTTAAAATAAACTGTTTTTATTTTCGCTTCCTCCTAATCTGAATGGATATAAAAAACAGAACTACTTTTTCAAAACATAAAATATTTTTCTGAGATATATTATACTACAAAAAAAATAAAAAGAAATACAAAAATAAGAGACAAGGCCTCTTGATTAAAAAAAGCCTGTCTCCTATTTGACTTAGTAAAAAACTCTATATTAATAATGTATTATCTCAAAAACTTGGATACAAAAGGAGATGTTTCACCTCTGCGTAAAAAATGTCCTGAAGGGCCTTCACCTAGAAATTCAGAAAACCAGGATTCGTGTTCAATCTCCTCATTAAGAATTGCCAGTGCTAAATCATAAGTACGATGGTCCTTACCAGCAGTCATATCACAAATTTGAGTATACCCTTTGACAGCACATCGCTCAGCTTCTACTAAAACCTTGATAATTTCTTTTGTGTTGTTCGGCTCATTAGGTAGATTTGCCGGTGGGCAGGCAGAAATATCATGAAATTCTTTCATATCATCCGGTAATTTACCCCCAAGCTCATAAATGCGCGGTATCAGAGCTTCAAAATGATTTCGGTCTTCAATCCTTGCAGTTTCAGCTATTTCTTTTACCCCTTCACCTACAAGCCCAATCAGATTAGCTCGAAGAATTGTGTAATAATAGAATGTGGTCAATTCAGCTGAAGCGTTTTTA
>JAGYIZ010000073.1 GCA_018402425.1 Candidatus Atribacteria bacterium
AGTATGCCTAGGGTTCCGTTTTATTAAAATTTATAAAAGTCTGGACCGAGTGGCATAAAATACGTGTACAAAACGTATTACACCGTGGGTAAAAAAGACCCCAGCGGATAGGTCCCTTTGCTGATTGAAGGAGCTATCCATGGGGTCTTTCTATATAAGTTATGCCAGCATGGCAAGAATTGCTAAAGTTGAATTTAAAAAATACACTGATAAAAAGGAGGGGGATAAATTGAAACTAAGTGGATCTGAAATTGTAGTTGAGTGTCTTAAAAGAGAAAAAGTAAAGGTGGTTTTTGGGATTCCAGGAGGTGCTATTATGCCCCTTTATGATACCATAGATAAAAAATCTTCTTTTACCCATATCCTAACCAAACATGAACAAGGGGCAGCACATGCAGCTGATGGGTATGCTAGGGCTAGCGGAAATGTAGGTGTATGTTTTGCTACTTCCGGTCCAGGAGCTACTAACCTGGTAACAGGTCTAGCTAATGCCTATTTAGATTCAATACCTTTGGTTGCTTTTACAGGACAGGTTATATCACCTCTTATCGGTACCGATGCTTTCCAGGAAGTTGATATAACAGGAATTACTATACCCATTACTAAAAATAATTACCTGGTAATGGATGTAAAAGATCTTGCTTCTACAATCAAAGAGGCATTTTATCTTGCCAGAACCGGTAGACCAGGACCGGTATTAATTGATTTTCCCAAAGATGTACAAATCGCTAAAACAGATTTTCATTATCCGGAAAAGGACAAATATTCAGGATATCGTCCTACACTGAAAGGAAATCTAAATCAGATTAAAAAAGCAGTTAAGGCTATCCAGGAAGCCAAAAAACCAATTATTTATGCAGGGGGTGGCATTATAAATTCCAATGCTTCACCTGAACTACAGGAATTGGCTAAAAAAACAAATATCCCTGTTACCACAACCTTGATGGGGCTGGGAGGTTTTCCGGAAGATCATCGATTATCTTTGGGAATGCTGGGCATGCATGGTTTATACTGTGCTAATACAGCCATCAGTGAGGCAGACCTGATTATTGCTCTGGGAGTCCGTTTCGATGACAGGGTAACCGGAAATACAAATACCTTCTGTCCTAAAGCCAAATTTATTCATGTTGATATTGACCCGGCAGAAATTAGCAAGAACATCAAGATTAGCATTCCTATTGTTGGGGATGTAAAATATGTTTTGGCTAAATTAATCCAATTAGTCGAGCCAAAAAAAGAAAAAGAATGGCTAGAAAAAATCACTGAACTAAAAGAAAAAAATCCCCTGCAATATCAGAGGGACGACCAATTAAGACCACAATATATAATTGAAAAATTAGACAAACTTACCAAGGGAGATGCTATTGTGGTCACTGATGTAGGACAACACCAGATGTGGGCTGCCCAGTATTACCAGTACCGCTATCCCAGAAGCTTTATCACTTCCGGTGGACTGGGTACAATGGGTTTTGGATTACCCTCTGCAATTGGTGCCCAGTTCGGTGCTCCCAAAAAAAGAGTTGTCTGTATAGCCGGAGACGGTGGATTTCAAATGAATGTACAGGAATTGGCAACTGTTGTTAAACACAAATTACCAATCATTCTAATTATCATGAATAATGGCTATCTGGGTATGGTTCGTCAATGGCAGGAATTGTTTTTTAAAAAAAGATATGCATCAACCTCACTTGACGGAAGTCCGGATTTTGCCCAACTTGTCCAGGTTTATGGCGGTAAAGGAATTAGGGTCACTACAAAAAATGATTTAGATTCAGCTCTCAGCGAAGCATTGTCAGGCAATGAATTTGTTCTACTTGATTGTATAATACCCCCTGAAGAGAATGTCTTTCCAATGGTTTCACCCGGAGAAGCCATTAATAAAATGTTAGAAGGGAATCAATCATGAAACATACCATAGCTATTTTAGTTAAAGATCATCCGGGAGTACTAGCCCGGGTTTCCAGTTTGTTTAATCGAAGAAGGTTTAATATCGAAAGTATTGCGGCAGGTCACTCAGAGAAAAAGGGGATTACCCGAATTACCATTGTTACTGAAGGAGATGAAAACATTCTGGAACAGATAACCAAACAGCTTAACAAATTGGTTGATGTTCTCAAGGTGAGAGACCTTCCCAAAGATACATCGGTAGAAAGAGAATTAGCCTTAATTAAAGTAAGTACAAAATCTACCGATCAAAGAACGGAAATTATGCAGTTAATAGAAGCCTTTCGGGGACATATAGTAGACATTGACAAACAAGCTCTTACTATTGAAATAACCGGCACTCAGGAAAAAATCAATGCAAAATTAAAATTACTTGAATCTTTTGGAATTTTGGAAATTGCTAGAACAGGTAAAGTTTCACTTTCTCGTGGGGCTACCAGAATATTAAATTAATTCTTTTCACAACTTTAAATACATGAAAGTTAAAAGTAATAGATAAAAATAAATAAATTTCAAGGAGGATTTTTTCATGGCTAAAATTTATTATGACCAAGATGCTCAAAAAAGTTATCTGGAAGGTAAAACTATAGCAGTCATCGGCTATGGCAGCCAAGGCAGAGGGCAATCTCTAAATCTGAAAGACAGCGGATTGAATGTTATTGTTGGATTACGGGAAAATGGTGCTTCATGGAAAAAAGCAAAAAATGATGGTGTAAAAGTAGAAACAATAGAGAAGGCAGCTCAGCAGGCAGATATAATTCAAATATTGGTTCCCGATGAAGTACAACCTCAAGTTTTTTGTTCTAATAAAATTATGGAAAATTTGCAAGAAGGCAATGTGTTGATGTTTTCTCATGGTTTTAATATTCACTTTAAACAAATTGTCCCACCTAAGAATGTTGATGTCGTCATGGTTGCTCCAAAAGGACCTGGCGCTATTGTCAGAAAAATGTATACCCAGAAACGCGGTGTTCCTAATTTAATTGCCATTTATCAAGACTACACCGGACATGCCAAGGATACTGCCCTAGCCTATTCTCAGGCAATCGGGGGTACCCGGGCAGGAGTTATTGAAACTACTTTCCAGGAAGAGACTGAAACAGACCTCTTCGGTGAACAGGCAGTTTTATGCGGTGGCGTAACTGCCATGGTTCAAGCTGGATTTGATACACTGGTAGAAGCAGGATACCAACCGGAAGTAGCCTATTTCGAATGTCTGAATGAATTAAAATTAATAGTAGATCTAATCTATGCCGGTGGGATCACCCATATGCGTGATAATGTAAGTAATACAGCAGAATATGGGGATTTAAAATCAGGCAAACGAATTATTACTGATGAGACAAGAAAAGAAATGAAAAAAATACTGAAAGAAATACAAAATGGTACTTTTGCTAAAGACTGGCTATTGGAAAACCAGGTGGGTAGACCTTTCTTCAATTCCATGCGTGACAAAGAATCCAATCTACTCATTGAAAAAGTTGGTGAGAAAATACGAGCCATGATCCCCTGGATTGCAGAAGAATAAACTAATAATATCAAGAATTACAATCTACTCTGTTGTTAAAACGACTCTAGAGTAGATTGTAATTCTAGTTATTTTATTTTTTTTTGAGCATCTATAATATAACCTCAGCTCACTTTATTTGACTTAAGGCATTTTCGATAGATTTCAAAACCGCCTTAGTATGAATAGTAGTATTTTATTTTTTACCCCTTAGATTAATTTATTAATTATAATATATTCTAGAAAAAAAGGTGCATATTTCCAAACAAGAACAGAACTATCTGCTTGGATTAATAGGATGTTTTACAGTTTTTCAGGAGAACTTTTTGCATATTGATTGAATTTACCATATAATAAATATAGATTATAAAAAAAGTCAAAGGCAAACTATCTTAAAAGATGGGGGCGCAAATCGTGGGTCCTAAGCCTTAATATAAAAAACAATGATTGCCAGATTGCCATTAGTGTAATCAACACACCATAAAGCCAAAATAATTCTTGAATTTGAACATTTTCGCCTCATGATTTTTTAATATTTCTTTTGATATCAACATTCTAAATAATATCTGGAGTAATACTTTTTGAATAATGAAAAAAATTACCACAAAGATCAGTACAATCATTCATGTTCAAAGTCAATAAAACTCCCGGGACTTACAATTTTTAAGTATAACCCGGAAGCCATTCTTTATCTGGATAAAGATGGTAAAATAATTGACTTGAATCCTAGGTTTAGCCAACTTTTCGATTACCAGATTAAAGATATCAAGGGAGAAACATTTGGTACTATCACCCTATTTCCAGGGGATAAGCAAAAAAATCTGTTATCTAAAATAAGAAAAAAATTTTATGGTCAGCAGGCACAATTAAAGAAAAAAAATGGTTCCCTGGTTGATGTAGAAATTTCAGCCTCTCCTATTATTCTAAATAAAAATGATTTTAATGGTTCCTTGTTATCCTATAAAGATATTACCCAGAGAAAGGAAAATGAAAACCTAAAAAGTGTTTTGTATAATATTTCAAAGGCGGCTAATTCGAATATTACTTTACAGGAACTTTATAATATTATCTACAAAGAACTGAATACAGTAATCGATGCCACTAATTTTCATATAGCTTTGCTGGATAGAGAGAAAAATAAAGTAACATTTGCTTATTTTGTTGATCAGAAAGATCGGCTCGGCAAAGAAGTAAATGGGTTGGATGTATCTGATACATTGGCAAGCTATAATATTAAATTCGGAAAATCACTATTAGTAAATTATCAACAGATACTGGAATTTGCAAACAAAGGCTATATTAAAATATCTAGAATCGGAACATTAACTGAAAATACCTCCTGGTTAGGTGTCCCACTTAAAATCGGTAATCAGATAATCGGCTCCATGGCAGTTACAAATTATTATAATCCTTTTATTTATTCAAAAAAAGATATTCATCTAATGGAGTTTGTATCAGAACAAATCGCCACAGTTATAGAGAGAAAAAAAATAGAGGAATCCCTTAGACAAAGTCGACTTGAATTTTCTCATTTGTTTCAATACAGTCCTGAAGCTTTGGCATATATAGATCAAAATGGACAGTTACTAGATATTAATTCCCGCTTTACCCAGTTATTCGGTTTTAGCAAAAAAGAGCTCTTGGGAAAAAATATCGACCAGGGAATT
>JAGYIZ010000074.1 GCA_018402425.1 Candidatus Atribacteria bacterium
TGTTAAATACTTATTAGTAAAAATGATTCGCTACAAACTAATATGATAGTGTTGTATCTTTATTTAAAAACACTCTTAGCAAGATGTTCCACGTGGAACATCTTGCTAAGTCCTTTATTCAATAGGGGTTTAAATAGATTATTTGGTAATGCTAATTTTATTACTAAATAGGCGATAGTATCTTTCTAAATGTTTATTATTTCCCAATACAAAACTTTGAAAATACATTGTTAAGTATTTCTCTATCACAAGATTCTCCGGTTATTCTTGCTAATTGGTTTGCTGCATATTTCAAATCCATGGCCACAAAATCATCCTTAATTCCTGTATTAATTTTAGAAATAATATGGGATAATCTCTCTTGAACCTTTAGTAAAAACTCCTGGTGCCTTTTATTATTGACAATAAGCCCACCTTCCGGTACATTAACATCTAACAGGGCATTATCGATCATTTTATTCTCTAAAAGTTCAATCCCTGTCTTCTTTTTAATTGACATTTTTATTGTTTCTCTTACTCCTAATCTCTTATGCAGCTCCGATATATCCATTTGTTGTGGTAGATCAGTTTTATTTTCAATAACAATCATGTTTATATTACGATTACCGAATGATTTTATTTTATCTATTAACGCAATATCTTGTTCATCCAGAGGCCGGCTAATATCGAACATTACTATAAATACTTGTCCATATTCCATAAAGTTGCTTACCTTTTCCAGGCTTATTTGTTCAATAATATTCTCCGGATTTTTCATTCCTGCGGTATCAATCAAGTTAAAATTAAAACCCTTGAGGTTAATTGATTCTTCAATAGTATCACGGGTTGTTCCCGGCAAAGAAGTCACAATCGACCTGTTTTTTTTCAACAACACATTAAAGAGGCTTGATTTACCTACGTTAGTTTTACCAAGAATTACGCAATAAATTCCTTCTTTAATAATTTGTCCAAATTTTACCGTATCTAATAGCTGGTTAACTTCTGAGAGACAATCCCTTAGTGTTTTTTCAATTTCGCTCTTATCTAATTCTGCAATCCCTTGATCCGGAAAGTCCATAGGTGCCTCGATCTTTGTATTTAATTCAACAATACGTGACTTTAAATGATTTATTTTTTCTCTTAAACCACCCGATAACTGGTATAGAGAAGATTCCAGGCTTCTTTCGTTGTTTGCTTCAATAATATCAATTACGGCTTCTGCCTGGCTTAAATCTATTCTTCCGTTTAGAAATGCTATTTTCGTAAACTCTCCTGGCTCTGCAATCTTTGCTCCAAGTTTCACTACCATTTCTAAAACCTTTCTCACAACCAACAAACCACCATGACAATTAATTTCAATTATATCTTCTTTGGTATAAGTCTTGGGTTTTCGCATAATAGCCAGCAATACTTCATCAATTAACATTTCTGTATCAGGCTGTACAATAGTTCCATAGTAAAGATTGTGGGAACGAAATTCATTTGGACTTTTCTTGGTCTTTCCTTTATGCCTGAATATCTTGCTGGCGATAGGAATAGACAAAGGGCCACTTATACGGACAATTCCAATGCCCCCTATGCCTAATGGGGTTGATATAGCAGCAATAGTATCTTCTTCTTCGATGTTTATATTGGTAAATTTATCCCTATTCATTTCAATCTCCAATTATCAATATTCATCTAAAAATATTTTTTACTGAAAATAAAATTATATTTTCCGAATTAGTTGATTTCCCAATCATTCATCTCTCTGCCCATAATCCGTCTTGGAGATTGCTTCTGGTGATATAATAACTCTTCGAAATGGATCTTTACCTTCACTATACGTAGTTACCTCAGGATCTTCTTTTAGTGAAAGGTGTATAAGCCTTCTTTCGATACTATTCATAAAATATAATGCGATTGCATTACCTCTTCGTTTGACAATTTCAGCTTTTTCTTTTGCGTATCTCTTTAAAGACTCTTCTCTTCTCTTTCGATATCCGTCTATATCTATAACATAAAGTCTTTGTGTGTCTAGATTCCTTTCTTTGTTTGCAACCAGATTAACGAGATATTGGATAGCATCCAAAGTATGTCCATGCTTTCCAATAACAATACCGGGATCTACCTTGCTAATCTCAAATACAGTATAATCCTGGTCAGAAAAAACCTTATTTACTTCAGCGCCTTCTACGATGGTATTAATAATTCTGGTAAGCACTTCAAGCGCTTTTTTTTCTTCATCTAAAAGATTATTCTCGTTATTTTTATAATCTGACAATCGAACACGCTCTCTTTATATATAGATTTCACTATCCTTGACCTTTTTTCTTCTTGGGTTTTCCTTTTTTGTTATTTTTTTTGTTTTGTTGAGAGGCAGGATTTTCATATCCCGGGATCCAGGGAATGTCCTCTTCTATAATTTCAGTTTTAATATCTCTTTCTGGTTTTTCTTCAGCTTTTTCAACTTTTTCTGGTTTTTCTGGTTTTTCTTCAATAGTTTCGGCATTTTTTTTGGGCACTGCTTGTTTTTTATTAATCAGCACCTGTTGTCCGATACCAAAAAGTGTTGAGGTAAACCAGTACAAGCTTAGTCCTGAAGGTAAGGTAAAACTTATAAAGCCAATCATTAATGGCATAATAGTGGTCATCATCTTTTGAGTACTGGCAGTAGGGTTTGATGAACTACTACCTTGATTTGTTGCAGGAGCAGAAGGTGTAGTTAACTTCTGTTGAAAATACATGGATGCCCCGACCAGGATCGGTAAAATCCCAATAAAATAACCCCCTATTATAGGTACAGTTTCTGGAATAACTCCGAATAAGGGGTCTGGTAAAGCAAGACCAGCTATCCATTCCCATTTCATTGTTTCTGGATTTAAAGCCCAAACTTTATCTTGTATCCATAAAAAACCACCTGCAATTTTATTAGTAACGGGATCTAAATAATTAAACTCTCTTAAAACCTGGAAAAATAAAATCAAAATGGGCATCTGAATAAGTAAGGGCAAACAACCTCCCATAGGGTTTACCTTATGCTCCTTATACAGCCTCATTAATTCCTGATTCATCTTTTCTTTATCATTCTTGTATTTCCTTTGTATTTCCTGCATCAGGGGTTGTATCTTTTGAGTTTCCATCATAGAAGTCATTTGTTTCTGCATCAACGGATACATCAAAGCCCTGATAATAATGGTTAACAGAATAATAGCTACCCCATAATTATGGGTAAAACCATATAAAAATACTAAAACCTGTTCGACTATACCAATTAGTGAACTCCAGATTGCTCCCAAAATATTAATCTCCTTTTCTACTTAACATCATATGCTTATAATTACCTTATTATTACCATTTATCAAAGATTGCTTGGTTCAGATTACTTATCAGGAACGGGGTCATATCCGCCGGCATGATAAGGATGGCATTTTAATATTCTCCTGATTGCCAGAAAAATCCCTTTATAAAAACCATGCTTTTGAATCGCTTGAATAGCATAATCTGAACAACTGGGGTAAAACCTACAAGTTGCGGGTTTTAGGGGAGAAATATATTTTTGATAAAAAACAATTAAAGCAATTAATATTTTACTCATTAAATACATTCTACCATCTTATTGTAAGATAAATAGCCTTTATGATTGTATTAATTTTACTAGTTCAGCCTCGATCTCATTATATCGAGCCTGTACAATTTTTTTTCTGGCCAGAATTATAATATCATAGCCGGATATTAATTGATTACACCTGGTGCGCCAGATTTCTCTTAATATCCGCTTAACTTTATTTCTCTGAACCGCATTTCCGATATTTTTTTTAGTAACAATGCCAACTCTATTGTTATCCTGTTTTAGGGGTAACATATAAAGTATAACATACCTGCCTATTTTTCTATTTCCAGTTGAAAAAACATGCCTAAATTCGTTACTTTTTTTTAATTTCTGAATAGTCAACTTTTTTCTAACCGGAAACGGTTAATTTTTTCCTTCCTTTTTTTCTTCTTCGTTTTAATATAAGCCTTCCGCTTCGAGTGCTCATACGATTACGAAAACCGTGAACCTTTAACTTTTTACGAGTATTGGGCTGATAGGTGCGCTTCATTAGAATTAATTCTCCTTTTGCACAAAATTCTTGTTCTTTATTACCTGAACATATATTATATTTGTTACTATAAGTAATATATTATAAATTTAAAACAAATCTTTAATAATATTAATATAAATATGCCAAATAATGCAATAGTCTATCCTATTTTTATTACTATTGCAAGTTATCTTTTAAAAGGTCTATAACCTTAATAAATTTATCATATCATTATTAATAGAAGTTTAGAAAAATAATCTTTATTTTTATTGCCTTGTTTGCTATTATAATGGTGATATAATGATATTGAAATGAAAATTCACGTTATTAGTTAAAATTTAATTTATTGTTTTCCACAATTGTTAATAAATTGTGGATTAAGTGAAAACCCCTTATTTTTAGTCATTAACAGTCAGGGATGCTTTAACGTTTTAAAAAGGATTTATTCCCAAAAGTGATGTTTTTTCCCAACTAATTTCAAATTGACTGTTTTCCACAGGGAATTGTTAATAATGTGAATAAGTTTTTTAAATTTTAGGCACTCTTTTGCTAGAATTAGATGATTTTTTAATAAATAATTAATCGGCACAAACTAAACAAAAAGGATTAATATGAGCTATAACCAACTTAATAATCAATGGGAAGACGTTTTAAAAATAATCCAAGAAAATTTAAGCCCACAGATATTTAACACCTGGTTTTCCGGGGTTAAATATATTGACTTTAAAAACAACGAACTGATTTTAGCGGTACCAAATTTATTCTGTAAAAATTGGTTGGAAAAAAACTATTATCAATTTATAAAAGATATCCTGATTAATCAAGCTGGATTGGATGAAAATATTTTAATAAAATTTCAGGTTGATTC
>JAGYIZ010000075.1 GCA_018402425.1 Candidatus Atribacteria bacterium
AAAAAATTTTGTAAATATTTAATTTAAAAATAATAAGGAATTCTAAATTATGACCGAAAGTAGAAAAAAACATCCAATAATAAAAACCCTCATTCCCATCGCAAAAACAATATCAGCAACATTTGGTAAAAACTGTGAAGTTGTACTTCATGATTTTAGTGGTCCACAGCACTCTGTTATAGCAATTGAAAATGGCCATGTTACCGGAAGAAAGGTTGGTGACCCTATAACAGATTTTGCCTTAGCTTCCTGGCGAGAAGGCGGTTTTGGTGATGGCAATCAAGATAAATTACTTAATTATAAAACAAAAACGAAAGATGGAAGGATACTAAAATCCTCCAGTGTCTTTATTAAAGATGAAAAAAGCAAAATAGTGGGATGCTTATGTATTAATTACGATATGACTGGTCATTTGATGTTCGAAAATATAATAAATGAATTCTGCACTATAAATGAACTAAATGAAGAAAAAGAGGAAACTTTTGTTAAAGATGTAGATGAAATTCTTGATAATATCATAGGTAAGGCAATTGAAGAGATAAACAAGCCTGTATCGTTAATGCAAAAAGAAGACAATTTGAGAGTGGTGGAAATTGTTGATAAGAAAGGTGGCTTTATGATTAAAGGAGCTATAGATCAATTGGCACACAGGCTAAATGTCTCTCGTTACACCATCTATAATTATCTTGATGAATTAAAGCTAAGAAATAAAAAAGATAAACTAGTCAAGCAATATGGCAATAATGCACCATAATGCATTCTATCAAGCAAGAAGCAAAAGAAAGGAGTACTTATTAAGTGGAAAAAGAAATTAAAATCAATCATGAAGCACCTGCGGCAATTGGTCCATATTCTCCCGCTCTTAAAATTGGAAACTTAGTATTTGCCTCAGGGCAGATACCTATTGATCCAACCATAGGAGAAATTGTAGAAGGTGATATCGAAACACAGACCAAACAATCCCTGCAAAATCTCAAAGCAGTTTTAAAACCCTATTTAATTGATTTTAGTAACATTGTTAAAGTAACTATCTTCTTAAAAGACATGAATAATTTTCCCAAGGTTAATGAAATATATAGTCAATACTTTGACAGTCAATTCCCTGCCCGAAGCTGCATAGAGGTGGCACGCTTACCTAAAGATGTTCAAATTGAAATTGAAGCAATTGCTTATTGTGATGAACAGTAATGAGAAAGTATCTATAAATTTAAGCTGGAGATAACAATGGAAAAAAGTCAAGAAAATTTGCTTAATTTGTTAAAAAAAGGCATTACACCTGCTACGGGATGTACAGAACCCATTGCAGTTGCTTATGCGGTAGCAAAGGCAAAAGAAAAATCTACAGGTATCTTATCTAACATGCAAATCCAGGTTGATTCTAACATTTACAAGAATGGTCTTATGGTAACTATACCGGGAACTACAGAAAGAGGTTTACTTGCCGCTGCAGCCTTTGGTTTTCTCTTTGGTAAAACCGAAAAAGGATTCAGAGTTATTGAGGGTTTAGGAAAGGAAGATATAAGTAAAGCCAAAGAATTGATAGCACAGGAAAAAATTAACATTGTACTAAACAGAGAATATAAAGGTTTACACATACAGGTTGAACTTGAAACTGACAAGGAAAAAGTCAGGGTGATTACTGTAGATAGTCATCTTAACATTGTAAGTGTGGAAAAAATTACCAGAGAAAAACATTTCAAACCTTATATAAGAGAAGATAAAAGCAATAATAATTCCAATAACAAGATTCAGAAATATGCCTTAGAGGATTTTCTTCGATTTTCTAATAATACACCCCTTAAAGATTTGGCATTTTTAGAGGAAGGCATTAAGATGAACCTGGAGATTGCCAGGGAGGGACTAACAATAGAATCTGGTGTAGGGTCTACCCTGACCAAGCTAATTCAGGAAGGTCTAATCTCTGATAATATAGTTACCCGTGCCCAGGTACTCTGTGCGGCTGCCTCGGAAGCCAGAATGGCTGGCAGCAAACTTCCGGTAATGAGTACTGCCGGAAGCGGGAATCATGGCATCACTGCCTTTCTAACCAATTATGCGGTAGCAGAAAAAAAACAACTTTCCCAAGAGACATTAATCAGGTCTTTGGCATTAACTAATCTCATTACCTTTTTCATTAAATCTTATACCGGGACCTTGTCGGCAATGTGCGGTTGCGGAGTAGCTGCTGGAATTGGAGCAAGTGCCGGGGTAATATATCTGTTAGGTGGAAATCAGGATAAAATCATGGGTGCACTTTATAATATGGTCGGTTCTATCTCTGGAGTTATCTGTGATGGTGCCAAAGAAGGCTGCTCCTATAAACTGGCTTTGGCATCCGGATGGGCAGTCCAATCAGCATTACTGGCTTTGAATGGTTCAATTATTCACAATACTGATGGCATTGTTCATCCTGATTTCAGACAACTGTTTAAAAACCTGGGTCATCTGTGTGATCCAGGTATGATTGCTACAGACCAGGCGATATTAGATGTAATGATAGAAAAAAATTAATAGAGAAAAATTTAAAAAAATATTGAAAAATCATTATTCACCGCACTACACACCACAAATTTCCCCTTGACACCTGTGTTATACTTAAATGTATTCTGCTTTTAATTGTGCACTAATTTACAAACACAAGAATGAATGCCCATTTTGAGCTTCGCTGTGCCCAAATTGCTTTCCATTGGTCTGGCAACTTAGGATATCTTCGAAACGTCAAGCGAACAATTCGATTCTTATCATCAAAAAGCAAGCATATACAGAAAATTTTTATTATTTATTATATTTAGGAGAAAAAATGACAGATATTGAAAGATTCAAACAGCTTGGCCTTTCTGAAGAGGTTATTGAAGCTATTTCTAAGAAAGGCTTTGAAGAGCCAACCCCTATTCAGACTTTAACAATTCCGGTAATGTTACGCGATGATACCAATATCATTGTACAAGCTCAGACAGGTACCGGGAAAACAGCAGCATTCGGCTTACCTTTAATTGAAATGATAGAACCTAAACAAAGAAGTGTACAGGCTATGATTGTAACACCTACCAGAGAACTCGCCATACAGGTTTCTGAGGAGATTAATTCCTTAAAGGGAAATACAGGTATCCAGGTTATTCCTGTTTATGGTGGACAATCAATTGACCAGCAATTAAGGCGTCTAAAAAAAGGAGTTCATATTGTAGTGGGAACTCCCGGAAGAGTTATTGATCATCTCAACAGAAAGACCCTCAATCTCAGGGATATAGAATATCTTATCCTTGATGAGGCTGATGAAATGTTGAATATGGGATTTATTGAAGATGTGGAAGAAATAATGAAACACACCAATCCCAGGAAGAGGACACTTCTCTTTTCAGCTACCATACCTGCAAGAATTAAGACATTGGCAGGTAAATATATGGGTAGTTATGAATTTATTACCGTTGAAAAACAAAAGCCTACCGTAAGTCTTACCGAACAGATATATTATGAAGTACAGTCTTCTGATAAATTTGAAGCCCTATGCAGGATTGTTGATATTGAAGAAGATTTTTATGGACTGGTTTTCTGCAGGACCAAGAATGATGTTGATGAAGTCGCAAGTCATCTTACAGAGAGAGGCTATGATGCAGATTTTATCCATGGTGATATCTCACAAAGCCAGAGAGAAAAGACTCTTGGCAGATTCAAAAAAAAGAAGATTAATATCCTGGTAGCAACAGACGTAGCTGCCCGTGGTTTAGATGTTAATAATATGAGCCATGTTATCAACTATTCTTTACCTCATGACCCTGAATCTTATGTACACAGGATTGGAAGAACCGGAAGAGCAGGTAAAGAGGGTACGGCTATTACCTTTATTACACCTAGCGAATACCATAAGCTGATGTTCATTCAACGCAAAGCAAAAACCGATATTAAAAAACTGAAAGTGCCCAACGTTAAAGATATCATCAGGGCAAAGACCAGGAAAATAAATGAAGATATTGCAGCCATGAACAGTGAAGAAATAGATACTAACTATTACAATTGGGCAAAAAGGCTTCTTGAAAATAGTAATACTACTGAAGTTCTTGCCAAAATATTGAACTACAGTTTTGATGATAAGCTTAATCCGGGTTTATATAACGAGATAAAAGAATTATCCGGTAGAAACAGAAAAATAGAATTGGAAGGTAAAAGCAGGCTTTTTGTAGCAATGGGAAAGAAAGATAAGATTACTCCTGCCAAATTGGTAAAGTATGTTTTTGAAAATACCGGAGTTAATAAATCTGATATTGATCAGGTAGAAGTCTATAATGAATTTTCCTTTATAACCGTTCCTTTTAAAGAAGCAAAGACGATTTTAGGTATCTTTCAAAAGAAATCCGGCAAGGGAAGGTCATTAGTTGTAAAGGCCAGGGCTAAGCAAAAGAAAAAACCTGTCCTTTCAAAATGAAAACTGCTTGGATTATTAGTAACTGACTAAATACCAAATACCAGAACCAAGGGACATTCCCTTGGTTCATACTAATAAATATAGAAATAAAAGAAGTATTATCTCCAACATTAATTG
>JAGYIZ010000076.1 GCA_018402425.1 Candidatus Atribacteria bacterium
TTACAAAAAAGATATAAAAAATCATTTATTAATAATTGTCTTGACATTAAGGGTTAATTATATTAAAATTTTTATGTTATTTTATCCTGTTATTGATTAATGGCAGCAGAAGGAGTAAAAATTGAAAACATTTAGAGAAAAAAAAGAAAATATACAGAGAAATTGGTATTTATTTAATGCAGATGGGAAAATATTAGGAAGACTGGCAACAGAGGTAGCATCTATATTAAGAGGCAAAAACAAAGTTATCTTTGACCAGTCGCAAGATTTGGGTGATTATGTTATTGTTATTAATGCTGAAAAAGTGAAGGTAACAGGTAAAAAACAAGAACAAAAATTATATAGACACCATACTAATTATCCGGGTTCATTAAAAGAAATAAAATATGAAGAAATGTTACAAAAAAAACCAGAAATGATTATTGAGAAGGCTGTAAAAGGCATGTTACCAAAAAATAAGCTTAGTCGTTCAATGATAAAAAAACTTAAAGTTTATCGTGGAGACAATCATCCACATGCTGCTCAAGAAATTGAAGTGGTAAAGTAATCAAGGAGGAGGTGTAATACTTGACAATAAACCGATTTTATGGTACTGGCAGAAGAAAAACATCAATTGCCAAGGTTTGGGTATATCCAGGAAAAGGGAATATCACTATTAATAACAAACCTCACAACAATTATTTTTTCAATCCGGCTAATAGTTTAGCGGTTGAAGAGCCCCTGCAGTTGGTTCAGAAAATTGAAGAGGTAGATGTTAATATTAAAGTAACCGGAGGCGGTACAACTGGTCAGTGTGGAGCAGTTAGACATGGAATAGCCAGAGCACTAGTAGAATATGACCATTCATTAAGGCCTATTTTGAAGAAAGAAAAGATGCTCGAACGTGATTCTAGGATGAAAGAAAGAAAAAAATATGGTCAGAAAGGCGCAAGAGCAAATTATCAATTTTCCAAAAGATAATATATTTTTGTTCTTGTTTGTATTACTGTTTTTATATATTATTGTTCTGAATAAAAAACTAGCCATCATCAAAGTTTTTTTGTTAAAATAATTTTGTGGTGGCTTTTTTATTTAAAAAAGGAATAATCGGGTGAACATGTCTTTTAATACATCTTTTTTGGATATTTTAGATATTATTATTATTACATTTATTTTATATAATGTATTTTTATTGATAAAAGATACACCAGCTGTTCAAATTATTAAAGGTTTTGTAGCTCTTTTTATATTTTCTTTTATTTCTAACTGGTTAGGTTTGAGAACCATCAATTGGTTAATTAAGGGATTAATGGCGATGCTTGTAGTGGCTATTCCTATTATATTTCAACCCGAGCTTAGGCGATTATTATTGAAGATGGGAAGAGGCGGATTTTTGAGTAGCTTGCCATTTTTTCGACAGGGAGAAAAAACAAAAAAGTGGGAAGAATTGATTAATGGAATTATTATGGTTGCACCTATGTTAGCTGCTGAAAAAAATGGAGCATTAATTGTATTAGAAAGAGAAGTAGGGCTTCAAGATATTTTAGAAACAGGGATTACCTTGAATAGTGAATTTTCTTCTGAACTACTTTACTCGATATTTTTACCAAATTCTCCTTTGCACGATGGTGCAGTAATTATTAGGAATAATAATATTGCTGGTGCAAATTGCATTTTACCTTTAACCAAGAGAAATGACATAAAAAAATATCTAGGTACGCGTCATAGGGCTGCTATTGGATTAAGCGAAACTTCAGATGCTTTAGTTATTGTAGTTTCCGAAGAAAGAGGTACAACATCAGTAGCTATTGACGGAAAGTTAACCAGACCATTAAAACCACAATTACTTAAAAAATTTCTTAAAAGTTTATATCGCCCAAAATCGTCGGGTGTTTTTGATACAATTAAAAAGGGTAAGTAAAAATTGATTGAACTAAAAAAACGCTTATTAAATAATATAGATATCAAGCTGTTAGCACTTGCAATGGCTATTATATTGTGGTTTTATATTTCCAGTGAATATAATATTTCTGCTGAAAGGTATTATGATATAGAAATAAGGGCTATTAATCTGAATGACAATTTATCAATAAAAGATATTAGAGATAAAGTAAGTATTGGTATTGAGGGGCCACAAAATATCCTAGAAAATCTTTCATCTCAAAAAATTATCGGTACAATTGACCTGAAGAATATTGAAGATCCTGGTGAGTATCAGATAGAAGCAGACGTTATTATACCTAAAAATACCAACATTACTAAAATAATTCCGAATAATATTATGGTTGAAGTTGAAAATATATTAGAGAGAGAATCTCCAGTAGAATACAACCTGATTGGCTTACCTGAAAGAGGATATTCATTGGAGGGTGAACCGGAAATAACACCAAGTGAAGTGACAATCGTTGGACCGGATTCCCTGCTTAAGCAAATCGAACACGTAAAAATAGATTTAGATATTTCATCAATAAAAGATGATTTTAAAAGTGAAGAAACTGTTTTTGTTTACAATAAAAATAATGAAGAGATTAAAAATTTAAAGGTTAATCCTGAACAGGTTTTTGTATCAATAAGAGTCGGGGAAGGATATCCTGAGAAAATATTGCCTATTAAGCCACGAATTATCGGCAAACCAGCTCCTGAATACTATATTTCAAAAATAGAAGCGAACCCAAGTTATATTAGAGTCTATGGAAATTATTCTAAAATTGGAAATTTAAATTTTTTGGAAACAATACCTATTGATGTAAATGGTATTTCTAAGACACTTACAGTAAAGATTCCTCCAATTATTAGCGAAGGGGTATATTTAATTGATGAGCAAGAAACATTAATTGAAATACAGATACAAGTTGAAGAAAAAGAAGAAGAACGGTTATTTGAAAATATTATTATTCAAAAAAGAGAAGCCTCACCTTTTCTGAGTTACAAATTAGATCCAGAGAAAGCGGATATAAGAATATCCGGAAAATATAATGATATGAAAAATATTACAGAAGATGATATTAAAGTATTTGTAAATCTTTCAGACATTGAGATGAAAAGGGTAAAAGTAGAGGCAGAATTGCCTCCCGGAATTAATTTGATTCAACTAATTCCTGAAGAGGTAGATATTTCAATAAAAAAGTAATTACAATAAGAATGTTGTTACATATAGTCATTATGAATAAATATTAAAGGAAAATATAAAGTATAATGAATGAACTTTTTGGTACAGATGGTATAAGGGGAGAGGCAAATCAATATCCAATGACCGCAGAGATTGCTTTTAATCTTGGTCGAGCAGTGGGATATTATTATCGCAATAAGGTAAATAAAAATATTTTAATTGGGAAAGATACAAGAATATCTGGAGATATGTTAGAAGCAGGACTTAGTGCTGGCTTGTGCTCAACTGGAATAAATGTAATTAATTCAGGAGTAATTACCACACCTGCTGTTGCATATTTAACTAATTACTACAAAGCTACAATGGGCGTGGTAATTTCAGCATCCCATAATCCTTATTATGATAATGGTATTAAGTTTTTTAATGGTAATGGATATAAAATTGAGAATAAACAAGAGAAGGAAATTGAAAATATACTTATAAATGAAGAATATAAGAAAATCAATATACCAGGCAAGGATATTGGAAAAGTTCAATTGCTAAAAGATGCCAAAAATATATATATTGAGCATGTTATTAATTCTATTAATGGAGATTTTAGTAAAAATGGATATAAAATAATTTTCGATTGCGCAAATGGCGCCTCTAGCAATATAGTTGGAGAATTATTCTACAGACTTAATCTTAATTTTAAGGTCATAAACAATAGACCCAATGGAATTAATATTAATAAGAAATGTGGTTCAACATGCACAGATGAATTGCAGAATAAAGTTTTAAATGAACATGCAGACTTAGGTTTTGCTTTTGATGGTGATGCTGATAGAGTATTAACGGTTGATGAGAAAGGTCAAATGATAGATGGTGATCAGATGATGGTTATCTATGCGGACGCATTTCTAAAAGAAGGGCAATTAGGGAATAATAAAATTATTGCTACCTACATGAGCAATTTGGGTTTTGATGAAACAATAGAGGAAATTGGGGGCAAGGTTATTAGAACAGACATAGGAGATAAATATGTATTAAGAAAAATGATAGGGGAAAAGGCATTATTAGGTGGCGAGCAATCAGGCCATATAATATTTCTTAAACATAGTCCTAATGGCGATGGCATTATTACATCTTTACAATTATTAAATGCTTTAAATAAAAAAGATAAAAAAATATCTGTTCAAGCAGCTCGAATGAAAAAATATTATCAAAAACTATTAAATTACAATATCACTAATAAATATTCATTTTTAAATAGCAAACAATTTAATCTAATTAAAAACGATTTACAGGATAGTATTAAGGATATGGGCAGGATATTGATAAGACCTTCGGGAACAGAAAATAAAATTAGGATATTATTAGAAAGCAGGGATAAAAATATTATTGATAATTGGGTAAAA
>JAGYIZ010000077.1 GCA_018402425.1 Candidatus Atribacteria bacterium
AGTTGATTTTGATTCAGATGTAAAGATTCGCTTTCTATTGGCCCAATTTGGAGAAGAGAATACCAAGCGAATGATATTTCTAAAGAAAGCTTTGCTATTAGAAAAGAATAACTATTACAGAATAAAACAGCTAAAAATAGAAGAAAGTATGTTAAAAGAAGAATTAAAGAAAAAACATCCGGTAAAATTAAGTGATTTGGCGATTAACGGAAATGATTTGCTGAAGATGGGTTTATCTGAAGGTGAAAAGATTGGAGATATTCTTGGTATAGTCTTGAAAAAAACACTTATTAACCCGGATATAAACAATAAAGACTATTTAATGAAATTTGTTCAAAGCATGATAAAGCAGAGTAATGCTAAAATATAACAATTGCCATGACTTCAGGATTTCTTGTCGGTAAATATGTTTTTAAAATAAATTGGATAATGCTGTCCGGCGCAATATGTGGAGGAATGACCTCTACTCCAGGATTAGGTGCGGCAATCGATGCTGTGGGCAGTGACGAACCGGCATCCGGTTATGGAGCAGTTTACCCTTTTGCCCTTTTAGGCATGGTAATATTTTCAAACTTATTGAATCGTTTTTTATAGTTACAGTGTAATACAAGTCATATCATCAATTCAATATTTTTTATTTCCAAAGGTTCTTTGCAGGTGAATGATTCACCAAACTTGGTGCCAATTAGCATACCATAATAACGACTGAGATTCAGGGTACTTTCAAATAACTGGCTGTCCTGAATACTTTTTTCGAATTGAGATTCATAACATTTTAAAGCCTCTACCTTCATTTCAATTTCTTTACTGATATCTATGATAAAAGAGGGTTTTTGATAATAAGTAAAAGGAGCAGCAAAATAATAAAAGATTTTCTTTTTGGAATAGGCAGTATTTTGCTGATAAAGCTGACTAAATGAAGTACTGCATATTTCTGCTGTAATTCTACTTTCCGGATTAATATCAACCGGATAAGGAATAAATATTACATCCGGAGATGTATTATGGAAAATTTCAGATATTTCTTCCCTTATTTCCCGGTTGTTTTCTAACTCGGGATACAAATAGTCTAGAGTAATTCTTTCATCAATACCCAGGATGCGACTAGCCTTAATAGCTTCTCTTTTGCGGTGATCAGATTGCCGGTTTTTGGAGAGCTCACCATTGGTTAGGTCAATAATAGTGACCTGATGGGTTAATTCAGTTAATTTTAATATAGTTCCTCCCATGCCGGCTTCTACCTGGTCAGGCTGTGTTCCAAAAGCAATTATTGTTGCCATAACGAATTATATTCTCCTCATATTAAAATGTTGTTATATTATTAAACTAAATTATAAAGATACTTACAAATTATTTAGAACGGTTTCAGCGATTAAGGAAGAATGTTCACTAATTTGTTTTAGGATATTAATCATATCAAAATGAATAGAGCTTGTTTGTTGGGATAATTCAACTCCCTGGTGTAAACGATCAATGTGACTTTTTCTCATCCTGGCTTCACTTTCAACAATTACTTCCTTCTGCTGTAATGCCTTTTGTGCCAGGCGTTTATCACCAAGGGCAAAGGCTCCCAATGCTTGGTAGAAATTCTGATAAACCATTTTATATAGTTTTCTAATTTCTGAAATACCTGCCTCTGATAGCTTCAACTCGTTATCGATCTGTTTTTCAATTATTGGAATAATGTCTTTATCGATTAAGTCCCCAATATGCTCAAAATCATTAACTATATTCAATAAACCATAGGTTTCTCTTGATTGTTCCGATGTTAAATCTTCAAACTTCATTTCTGTCAGGTAATGAATAATGGCATTGGATAAATTATCAACTATTCTATCCAGTTTACATAGTTTATAAAGCAGGTTTTCATCTTGATTAAAAAAGACCTTCATAATACCGACAAACATTTCATCAACAGAGTTTGCCATTCGTATTAATTCTTTTCTTGCTAGATAAAGTGCTAAACTGGGTGATTCCAGCACATTGTTATCAAGGAATTTGGGTTGGTAAAGAGATTCTTCCTGTTTTGATTTCGGGAATAATTTTTGCAGCAAAGTAGTAAATAGAGAAAGAAAGGGATAAACTAACAAGGCATTGCCGATAACGATAACAGTATGGGCGATAGCAATCTGTCTCGGTAGATGTGGTGTGATAAAAATTGCAATGGAATAAAGCGGCTTAATCAGGAAGAAAAAAATAATAACTCCCACCATCTTATAAATTAAATTTCCGAAAGTCAGGGTTTTGGCCTGGCTTGTTTTACCCACACCGACAAAGAGCACGGTTGTACAGGAACCCAAATGAGAACCAAGAATAATAGGAATAGCTAATTCAAAAGGAATAATTCCCTGAGAAGAGAGGGAAATAGTTAAACCCATCATGGCTGTACTGCTCTGTAAAACACTGGTTATGACAATAGAAAGGATCAAAGCAAGAACGGGTGTTCCTGTAATTGAGAAATAATATTAAGCAGAGCAGGGCTATTCTGTAGCTGTTCTGCAAAATCAGAAATTAACTTCATCCCCAAAAAGATAAAACCAATTCCCAATAGAACGGCTCCATGAATTGATAACGGCGTTTTTGCTCAGTATATTTTAATCCATAACCAAATAAAATTAAAATAAGTATATTGTGCTATATTGCAAGTAATAATCTGAGTAGCAATAGCTGTACTGATGCTTGTCCCTATTAAAATTTGAAGACCTTGAGATAGAGTCATCATCCCGGTATTAATAAGCCCAACCAGCAATGAAGTAGCAGCAGTACTGCTTTGCATGGTAAAAGTAAGGAATACCCCAAAAAATAGAGACAGGGAATGATGGTATGAAATTTTACTAATCCAGGCTTGTAATTTATTACCAAAGGCCTGTCTTAGATTCAAATTAGTTTTTTGCAGTCCATATAAAAAGATAACTAGACCGCCAAAGATTCCAATAATTTGGAGATACATGGAATTGGGATATCCTTTCTATTGTACTTGTACCTTGTACTATGATAATTATAAATATACCTTTTTCCGACTTAATTGTAAATGTAAGCAAAATAATTATAGACAAATTTTAGGAAACTGATGAATCTGAGATTGTTAAAAAATATGATTTGAATGTTAAAATAAACTTTTTTGAATTATATATTTATAACATATTAAATTTTACTGATATTATTGTTGAACCTTTTTTAAATCTTTTTAATATCTCTTGGCTCACTTAAACCAAAACTTAAAATGAAGCCAAAAAAAACAACAATAGCAGTTAGAAAAAATAATATACTATAAGAAATATATTGGGCAATTAGTCCTCCTAATAAGGGGAAAAGCGATACCGGGAATATTAATGTCCCGGTTAGGCTAATATATTTTGGACGTTCTCTCGAGGGTGCTATATCAAGCAGGTAATTATCTTTACCTATTGTTCTACCTGAGATAAAAAAGCCTATCAAAACAAACAAGAAGATGTACCACAGGTAGTGTTGTAGTAATTGAGCAATTAATGCAATCAAGGGAATCATTGATCCGACAAAAGTACTGAACTGAATAACTTTTTTATTGCCCACAAAATCAGAAAGGTGTGCCCACAGTATATTTGAAAGTACACTCCCGAACATTTGAGCAGCAAGAAGAATGCCAACCGTTCCCAGTTCCATTCCCAGGTTTTCTCTTAAATAAAGAATATAAAAAGGTAAAGCCATTGCGCCGGCGCCTCCCATTATCTCTACAACAATAAACTTTCGATAATTCATATTTTTCCTGACAATATGAGAAGCTTTCTTCAGAAAATCTTTAAACGGTAACTGGTTTTCATATACTTCTTCAACAGGTTCCCTGACTGAACCCAGAGCCAGATAAGAGATACTTATAAAAATAAAAGCAAGTGAAAAAAGCATAACGAAATTTAAGGGGAAATTAATTGAATCATTTTCTAAAATAACCTTTGCGATCAAGCCAGAACCAATCGCCAGTAGACCACCCCATAGTTGACGGTGACCGAAAAATCTTCCCCTTACATTAGAAGGTAGCGCTTTTCCCCAGATATCATAAAAAGGAACTACGGCAATACCGCCCATAACTGTATGGAGAATAAGGGTAAAAAATAGGAAGAAGATGGTTAAATATGGATAATTTTTATTAAAAATATAAGTTGTTAGTGCCAAAATACCCCAGCTTAAAGCCCTGATGGTAATCGCAAATTTCAGAAGAGGTTTTTTGTGACTTTTGCTTTCCATCCTGTTTGCTACAAATAATTGGGGGAAAACAGAACCTAATCCGCCAAGTCTTCCAATTAAAGTAGAAGATAATCCGATTAACATTTTAGAATTCGTAAAATAACTTAGAAAAATAGGGAGAATTGTATCAGGGTTATAGAATGCTTCTCCTGCAGTAAAGAAGATACCATGGATAAGTCCCATGGAAAAATTCCATTTTAATGTACTATTAACAGTATCTCTATTATTC
>JAGYIZ010000078.1 GCA_018402425.1 Candidatus Atribacteria bacterium
TATTTATAAAAATAAAATAAAAAAGGTTGATTAATATTTTCCAAATTATTAAATAGTATTTCGTAATACCCATTATCTAAGGAAATTTCCATTAACTGCAAATCTTCGTATTTCATATACAATTCTTCTGATTGCTTTATAAACCGTTCAATTAAAATAGGCACCGACTGATATTTTCCATCAAAAACGGCAGCCTTTAATATATCTTGACTTATGTTTCCAATTTCATAGAGTGGAATTTTTTCCTTGTTGTCGAGAATTTTTGTCTTTAATAGCACCTTAAGGTTGTGAAAGTCATATTTCCAATTAAACAACTCAAATAAATATGGATAAGGAGATATTTCTTTAATTAATTTAATAGTCTTTTTTAAAATATTTACTAAATGATTGTCAATAGCCAAAGGTTCCGTATTTTCAAAAATATATTCATTAAGATTGCTTTCTGCCAAAACTTTTATGGTATTTTCCAAGTTTTGCGATTCAATCATTTTACCCAATATTTCCTGGTTTAGTAAGCTTTTTTCTAGTTCTCTGACTCTGGCACATGCATAGCCATAATCTTCCTGTGTATTTGTGCTCTCGTTGATGTATTTAAGCATTCAAATCCTCATTCTTTTGAAATAAAAATTGATTCAATTTTGTTTCAATATCTTCCTTAATATTTTCAAGAATGACTTCAATAGAAGCATTTTTCCTGATTTCATCTGTCCCGATAATAATACCGCCCTTAATAGGCGTTGATTTTTTAGAAAGTTTCAAATTTCCCTTTTTCCCTTTGGATTTTAATTTTTCATTAATGTCTTTAATAAAATTCTGGTTTATTTCTTTACGTTCATTATCTCCAAGATAGAGGGTTTCTTCTCCATTTTCTACATTTTCAAGAATAAGTTTCTCCATAAAATCAGCATATTTTTTGTTATCTAATTTTTCAATCCTATTTTCAGCTTCATTGAATATTTCTTCAATAATTGCTTGTTTTTCAGAAAGAATTTCTTTGTTGGCGTCTAATCTGGCTTCTGTGATGATATTTTTTTCTTTTAGCTCTGCTTCTTGTTCACACCGTTCCATTATATTATTTTTTATGGAGCTAAGCTCTTTCTGATTATTATCTCTGATTTTCTTAATATTTTCATTAGCTTCTTTTATTATTTTTTCTTTTTCTTGCAGAGCATCTTCAATAATTTTATCTTTTATATCTTTTATCGGCATTGTAAAAAACTCCTATTATAATAATTAGATAACAACACCATTTAATAACAATATTGAACCCAATAAGGCTAACACTGCGTAGGTTTCAACCATCGCAGGCATAACAACTGCTTTTCCCGTTTCTTCTGGCCTTCTTGAAATAAGACCAATGGAACCGGCTGAAGTTTTACCTTGGTAAATTCCTGAAAAAAAGCCGGCAATTGCAATAGGAAGACAGGAATATAATATTTGCAATCCCTGGTCAATTGTTAGCTCAGCTGGTGCTCCTGCAAATATGCCTATTCTGGTTAAAACTAAAAATCCTACCAGTAATCCATAGATACCCTGTGTTCCAGGTAATGCCTGCAATAATAACACCAAACCAAACTTACTTGGATCTTCAGTCATAATTCCTGTACCGGTTGTTCCTGCAATTCCAACTCCTATTGCAGAACCAGATCCGGCTAATCCTATCGATAAAGCCGCTCCCAAATAAGCGAATACAATACCATCTGTCATGAATCAAATCCCCCTTTTCTATCTTTTTCTTTCTAATTAATTACTAAATTCATTAGTAAATACCGCACCCGCAAAGCGGGTGGCTAAACAATTCTTTCCAGGATATTCAAGGAGAAACCTTCCCCCTGAGACCCCCTGGGATACTCTGCTTCATCTTAAAATCTAACTTCGTATATAGTTGGGTCTTAATGAAGAGATCGTAGTGCTTCATTGTATCGCTTTATTTAATATTCCAATACGATTAAGCACTATGGTGTTGCCTCTTTTTAGGACCTCGGGTAAAATATTTCAGGTGGTTTTTTTATGGTTAAATAAAATAACCTATGAAAATTTTTTTATTGTTTTCTTTCCTCAACTTTAGTATATGTCGTCTTGAGATTAAATGGTTTAAAAGCAACCCCACCAGCTTGATAAAATTTTGTAAAAAATTCTACATATTGTAATCTGGCATCATGAATAAAAGCACTTAATCCGCTAATTAATAGGTTGAAAACATGTCCTATAAACAATATGATTAAAGTTAAAAATATTCCTATATAGGGCACATTAACCATTGTGGCAAGCATATTAAACATGGTGGCAATTATACCTGTTGCCAAACCTAGTGCGAACAATCTAGAATAGGAAAGAATATCACTGAAATATCCTGTAATATTATATAAAGATAGTATTCCACTACCAATTCTCATTATAATATTCTTGTTTGTCCTACCCTGGGTAAAGATAAGTGTAAGAACACCAGCTATTAATAGAAACCATGCTATTTTACCAAAAATTGGGGCTATCATTCCTTGCAGTAAAAGCAAAATAATGCCTGTTAAAAAGATTAACCATGATATCTGATCCATAAGCCCATCTAGTAATTTATCTTTTTTTACATTATCTAAGAATTTTAAAATAATTCCCGTATAAACTTGTATGACCCCGAGAGAAAGACTTAAAATCAAAAGCGGGATAGGGTTATCTGTCGGGTCAAATAAGGAAAGTCTCTGAACCAAGAAATACCTTATATTACTAAATATGGGTGGTAAATAATTTAAAATATCTCCAAACCAGCTCCCAACGACTATTCCTCCGAATATTCCGGCAATTCCGCAATAATAAAGTAAACTGAAAAACTTTCTGGCACTACCTTCCAAGCTCAATTTGTTGATGGCAAGATAACATAAAATTGCCAGAACAGCACCATAGCCAACATCGGAAAGGCAGAATCCAAAAAAGATAAAATAAAATATTGAAAGAATTGGAGTCGGATCCATTTCAAAATAATTTGGTAGACTATAAAGCTCAGTTATAACTTCAAAGGGCTTTGCGAATTTGTGATTGTCTAAAGAAACAGGAACCTGTTCATCTTCTTTTGGTTCAGTAAAATAGACTTCATAAGCCGTAAAATGTTCTTTTAATCTACCCTGTAGTATGGAAATGTCTTTTTTCCGTATCCAACCCTTTATTACAAAAGATTGTTCGCTTTTCTTCAGATAACCAGAAACCTCTTCTTTTTCTTTGTTAATCGATAAGAAATCATAAATCTGGTAGATTGATTGATTGTTCTTAAAAGTATCTTTTAATTCTAATTCAATTTTTTTTCTTCTTTTGCCAATATCCCTTAATTCTTTTGAAATTTCTTTTAATATTTGTTTTGGAGTTCCAGAATAATTATAACTATACTTATAGATTTCAATCTGGTATTTCTGCGCAATTCGCTGTATTTCCTCGATATTTTCTTTTACACTAATAACAACAATATTGGATTTGTTTTTTTCTTCTTTGATAGACTGGATAACATTAAATTTACTTTGTTTTTTTATTTCATTAACAAAACTATCCAGATTGTTTTTAGCCACTGAACCCAAGAGATATCTGACATATTTTGACTGATTAATTGTGCTTAAATCAAGTTCTAACTCTTTCCAATCCTGAAGTTCTTGTTCGATAGCCTTTAATTTATTTTTCTGTAGTTTCAGGTTATTAAGATCATTATCCAATTCTTTGCATTGCTGGTATAATTTGTCATATTCCAGTTGCTGTGATAATTCAACTAACTTATTATAATCTATTGTTTCTTTAGATGAAAATAATGATTTTAATCCTTTATTTTTTTCTTCTTGGTAATTAGAAAGAAGATCAATGCAAAATTTTACCTTATTTAGTTCTGCGGATATATTAATATCAAGATTGTCTTCAATATTTTTCCAATCATGAAATACAGTTTTTTTACTGATATGCATAATTTCAACAGAACCTAATTTTTGCAATTCTTCTAGTAATTGTTCTTTTATTGATAAATGTGCAAAAATATGAAATTTATTTACCTTAGATATTGCCATTTTATTTCTCCAGATTATCTAAAATCATCTCAATTGCCTGATTATATTTCTTTTTTAAATTATTTCTAAGTCTTTCTTTTTCTTTTTTGCTATTTACATGAATATCTTTAGTTTTTTGTTGGGCTTTTTTTGTTCTGTCTTCTATCATGTCCTGACCCTTTTGGTTCCATTCAATAATTACATTGTTTTTAATCTGTTCTTGTTTATCCTTTTCCTCCTGAACCATCCTTTGGCCTTCTTTTTTTGCATCTTCAATCATTTTTACTGCTTCATGTTCAGTATCTTTTAATTCTTTTATGATTTTTTTTAACATATTAATCTACTCCCAAAAAGCA
>JAGYIZ010000079.1 GCA_018402425.1 Candidatus Atribacteria bacterium
AAAGAGTTAAACTCCCCTCAAGGGGGAGGAAATGAGAAAAGAGTTAAACTCCCCTCACATGGGAAGAAATAAGAAAAGAAGTTCATCTTTCCCTTAAGAATTAAAAAATTAGATAAAAGTTAGTCTTCCCTCTTACTTCCCTCTGCCTCGGTGGATTTCTAATATTTTCCCTCTCCCCTCGGAGGGAGAGGGTCAGGGTGAGGGGGACAAAAGTTTTTTTCTTATAAATTCTAATACACCTTCAATATTCATAAAAACTTCATTATCCCAAAATCTCAATACTTCATATCCCTGCTCTTCTAACCATCTATCTCTTAATTTATCCTCTTTATTTTCTAAATGTTGTCCTCCGTCTAATTCTATTATTATTTTTCTTTCTAAATTTACAAAATCTATGATATATTTGCCGATTGGCTGTTGACGACGAAATTTAAATCCTTCGAGTTGATTTCCTCTTAAAAAATTCCATAAATATTTTTCTGTATCGGTTACATTTTTTCTGAGATTTTTAGCAAATTTTATATTTTTATTTTTCATTTCACCCCCACCTTCATCCTCCCCCCTCAAGGGGGAGGAAACAAAATAAGATTCAGTCCTCCTCTCAAGGGGGAGGAAATGAGAAAAGAGGTAATCTCCCTCTAGGGGGGACAAAAGAAGCTGGTATTTTTTGAATTATCCAGTATTGCAATATTGCCTTATTCCATTCTTGCAAAAATGTATGCACGAAATTACTTTTTACTGAAAACTGATAACTGAAATCTTAAAACCCTCCTTCACTTATTCCACAGTATTTTACTGCATACTACATACTTACTCGATACTCAATACTATTTAGCTTTCATTCATTCTATCAATATTAGCGATATATGTAATACCGTATACGGAATACTTAATGGTTTCACTTACCCTTACATTCTTTTACTAAATACTAAATACCAACGACTAACGACAGTTATCTCTCATATATCCCCACAGTATTTTACTACATGCTCGATACACGATACTGATTACTGTTCCCAAATGCCACAAACCAGGGATTTCTTAAATCATCTTTATTGTATATTAGCGGGGTTTTTTTATAAAAGTCTAGTACCTTTCCGCCAGATTCCTCTAATATTACCTGGCCTGCAGCAATATCCCATTCCATAGTTGGTGCCAACCGTGGATAAAGATCAGCTTTCCCTTCAGCTAAATAAGCCAGTTTCATAGCACTGCCTACTGATATCATTTCAGTATTATAATAATGTTTTCTTATCCTATCCACATAATCCCTTGTTTCCTGGTTATAATGTGATTTGGAAAAAATGACTCTAATATTTCTATTAACATCATTTTTATTATATTTCTCGTGTTTCAAACAAATTGTTTTGCCGTTCTTCTCTATTTTATAAGCTCCATATCTTTTTCCGGCATAATAAAATAATCCTAAAACCGGCAAATAAAGTATCCCAAATATTGGCTTACCCTCTTTTATCAAAGCCAAATTAATGGAAAATTCTCCATTTTTCTTTATGAATTCTTTGGTTCCATCCAGAGGGTCAATTAACCATAGATATTCCCATCCTTTCCTCTCATGATAAGCTGTCTTTTTGCTTTCTTCCGATAAAAACGGCAGCTCAGGGAATAATCTAATCAAACCATTTACTATTACTTCATTGGATTTTTTATCGGCAAGTGTTAGCGGTGTTTTATCACTCTTTGTTTCCACTTGAAAATCATTACCTGAATAAACTTTTAGTATCTCATCCCCTGCTTTTCTGATAACCTCAAAAATGTCTTTCTTCTTTTTGTATACCTCTTCTAACATTACCTTACCTCTGAAATATTGATAATTTTGTTTTGCCAATTATTATTCAATGCTTGAATATATCAATAGTTTACACTTATGATACCAACAAAAACAAATTATTACTTATCTTTTTTTTGATGATTTAACTTAAAAACCATGTAATAATGGATTATTAGAAAATTGCAGTACATTTTTTTGTTATATTGTCACGTTATGTTATAATATATACGCTTTTGATTAGTAAATTGAATTATCTTGTATTTAACTGTAAACAGAAAGCCGTTCTCATTAATTGGTTAATTTGTATCTTGTATATTGCATCTTTTTACTCTAAACTGTCAACCAGCGTTGAAACAACTTTTATTGTTTTCATCTTGTATTTTCATTGTATTTTGGACTCGATACGATACTGTTTACTATTTTTAACCGAGTAAATTGTATTTCCCTAGCATCTTGCAACAATAATTCGCTTATCCTCATCCTTATTACTTTTTTTGGGACTGATATTTTTCTTAAATTCCCCCCTCACCCTAACCCTCTCCCTCCGAGGAGGGAAGTGTCTTATAGCTTTGAGGTCTTTGTTTCTTCTTGTATTTTTATGTGTTAATCTGGCAGGAACTCCCCGCCTGTAAAGTGAGGATGAGGCAAGTTCTCGAAACACCAGGACAGACGATAGTCTGTAAAAGTGGTCACCACGTCTGTAAGACGTGGGAGTCTAAAGACGCAAACTGATAACTCTTTTCTTTAATTTTATTTCAACTCAATACTCTTTTTTATTCCCCCTGGAAGAAAGGGTCTCTTCTCATATCCTCTCTCCCCCTTGAGGGGGGAGAGTTAAGGTGGGGTGATTTGGCTACACTCATTATACATCAGTCCTTACTGTATTTAATACTACATACACAATGCAATGTGTTTTAACTGGTAAACTGTTAAATTTTCTTGATTTTGATTCTTGCTTTTTTGTTTTTTGTTGATTGGTGATTTTCCATTGGCTAAATGCTCAACTGGTGTTAGTCATTAAATTTTGTTCTAAAATATCGTGCTTACCAATTCTCCAGCAAGAATTATCCCATCAAGTTATTTGAAACAATAAACGATAATTTTGTTGATAGTACCTTCAAAGGATACGGGTATTTTTGTACTTTTTTACTTAATGAAGGATGAAAGGTTTTAAGCAAGTAATTTTATTTTTTGATTAGTTTTATTTTGAATTACATTAGAAAGTTTTTGATAATCTTTTTTAAAACTGTTAGTATAAATTAATTTCATTTTATAAATTAACTTTTCAGGTGTCAAATAATTCTTCAACATTATTACTGTCTAACTCTCCCTCTTTTGACATCATTTTAAAACTGTACTAAATATTCTTCTCCTTTTCTCGATAATACCTACCGAATTCTTATCAACAACTATTTTAGGAATGAGTAAAATACGATCACCTTCTCTAATTACTTCTAAATAATCACCCTTCTTAATTCCCAATTCCTTTCGTATACTACTCGGAATGGTTATTTGTGATTTTTCTCTTATTTGAACTAATGCCATACTTATCACCTATATTTTTTATATATCATATTTTCTTATAGTAATAATTTCTTACTTTCTTACATATACCATAATAAGATTCCTATGTCAATAATATCAAAATTTATTAGTAAATTCGCATGCAATATTTTGTCATCGTTGTTTAGTCAAAACCTATACAATTTAATAATTAATTTTTTTTGCTTTTTTTTACATTAAACCAGCAATTTGCCTTTATTATATTTCGACTCGATACACGATACTTGATACTATTTTGATTGGTGACCAGTGATTGATTCTTATTTTTTATTGATTCTTAATTGGTAAACTGGTGAATAGGTTAATTGGTAAATTGTATTAATTGTTGACTGGTAATTGGCGATTGTTGATTAGTGATTATATTACCGGTAGACCGGGTGACTGGCAGACCGGCAGACTTTTTTTCTTTGTCTTTTGACTCGATACCCGATACGCGATACTGAATACTGTAATTTAATTGGTAAATTGGTCAATTATTTTAATTGTTGACCAGTGATCGGTGTTAGTCATTAAATTTGTTCTAAAATATCGTGCTTACCAATTCTCAGCAAAATTATCCCATCAGAAGTTATTTGAAACAATAAACGATAATTTTTGTTGATAGTACCTTCAAGGATACCCGGGTATTTTTGTACTTTTTTTACTCTTAATGAAGGATGAGAAAGATTTTCAACAAGTAATTTTATTTTTTGATTAGTTTTATTTTGAATTACATTAGAAAGTTTTTGATAATCTTTTTTAAAACTATTAGTATAAATTAATTTCATTTTATAAATTAACTTTTCAGGTCATCAAATAATTCTTCAACATTATTACTGTCCCTAACTCTCCCCTCTTTGACATCATTTAAAGCTTCTTTTAAATATTCTTCTCCTTTTCTCGATAATACTACCGAATTCTTATCAACAACTATTTTAGGAATGAGTAAAATACGATCACCTTCTCTAATTACTTCTAAATAATCACCCTTTTTAATTCCCAATTCCTTTC
>JAGYIZ010000008.1 GCA_018402425.1 Candidatus Atribacteria bacterium
AAAATTTGGAAAAATGTGGTTGCTTAAAAAAGATGAAAATTTATCGAGAATTGAATCTTTAGGTTTCGAACCATTGGGATCTTGTTTTACCGTTAGTAAATTCTATCGAATGCTTCAAGAAAGCAAGGTTAACATAAAATCATTTTTGATGAATCAAAAAAATATTGCCGGAATTGGTAATATATATGCTAATGAGATTCTGTTCCATGCCGGTGTCAGTCCTCTTCGAAAAGCCAATTCTTTAACAAAAGATGAAGTAAAAAGAATGCATCTGCAGACTAAAAATATTTTATTAAAAGCTATTTCTTCAGGAGGGACCACGATGATTGACGAATCTTATCTTGATTTAAGCGGGAATAGGGGAGAATATGGAAAAGAGATTATGGTTTATGGTAAAAAAGCAGGCATATGCCCGCTATGTGGACAACCCTTAGAAGTGGTTAGAATTGAAAATAGAAGTACTTTTTTGTGCCCAAACTGTCAAAAATAAAAAATTAGAGCATTGGAAAATATTTTAAAAAAATGTTAGAAAAAGTTATTTTTTTAGGTACCGGTGCCGGAATGCCGACCAGGGAAAGAAATGTTGCATCATTAGCTGTTATTTTAAATGATAGCGGTGATTTTTGGTTATTTGATTGCGGAGAAGGAACACAACACAGAGTAGCTAGTGTTGGATTAAAACTATCAAGATTAAAGGCTGTATTCATTACCCATTTACATGGTGATCATCTTTTTGGGCTTCCTGGATTACTCGCTACGCGAGGATTGCAGGGTGTTGAAAGAAAGATCGATCTCTTTGGTCCGATTGGACTGGAAAATTATCTTGATAGTTGTTTTGATTATTCCGGGACATATATTCCCTATTCTTACCAAATTCACCAGATTGAAAAAGAAAAATTTTATACTAAAAGATTGTTATGGAAAAACGGAAGTGATTCAGTTTACTGTGCATCGCTTAATCATCATGTAGATTGTTTTGGCTACTCTATTTTTGAAGAAAACATTAAAAGAAATATTCTCACTGATAAACTGTTGAGATTAGGAATCAAGCCTGGGCCAATCTACAGGAAAATCAAAGAAAAAAAGCAAATTACACTTGAAGATGGTAGGATTCTAAAAACATATGGTTTTGTTAAAGAATCAAAAAATATAAAGAAAATATGTTACTGTAGCGATACCTTGTTTTCAGAAAATGCTATTAAGCTATCTAAAAATGCTGATTTACTGATACATGAAGCAACTTTTTCCAGTAATGAAAAGACTGAAGCAGAAAAGAGTTTTCATTCCACAATTGAAGATGCTATTAAAGTAGCCAGGCGTGCAAAGGTAAAAAGACTTGTTTTAACCCATATCAGTCCTAGATATCATAAGTCAGAAGAAAATTATCATAAGTGGAATATATTTAAAGAAGAAGCAACAAGACAATATCCTGGAATTATTTTAGCAGAAGATTTTCTGGAAATAAAAATATAGATAAAATGATAAATTGGTCTTGAATTTTGTGAATTTTTAAGTTATCTTAAGTAAGTCATGGATTTTAGTAGACTAACTGATATAATTAAAGAAATTTAATAACTTATATTCGTATCAGGTTAATTTGCTAAATAGTAAAGTAGAAAATATGAAAATACGGGAGGTGAGATATTATGAAAGCAACCGTTGATGCAGATCTTTGTACTGGATGTGGGCTCTGCGAAAGCACATGCCCAGAGGTTTTTGAATTACAAGATGATGTAGCAGTTGTTAAAGTAGACACTGTTCCTAAAGATGCGGAAGAATCTTGCAAACAAGCAGCTGAAGATTGTCCAGTTGAGGCAATTAGTTGTGAATAGATGAAAAAAAGGAAGAGGTTTATACGCCTCTTCCTTAATATTTTAATTTTCCCTACCCCAATTTTAGCTTCATTCTTGATACTTCACCATTCTGTTATAATAATTTATAATTAAGAACAAATGTTTAATATATAGCGATTTATATAATTTAATAAATAAGATAATAGTAAAATATTTTCTGATTCTATGCTAATCTCATGCACATAAAAATAAATGAAAGAAGGTTGTTGTGGGCAATAGAAAAAAAGCAGTAGCACTTTATTCCGGTGGTTTGGATAGCATCTTAGCGATAAAGGTTATATTGCAACAGGATATTGATGTAATAGGAATAAAGTTTGAAACACCATTTATAGAAAATAAGCCTGATACTTATATAGAGCAAAGTTTAAATATTGTTTTTGTAAGGGAAGATATAAGTAAGGATTTTAAAAAAATTCTCTTAAACCCCAAACATGGCTATGGAAAGAATGTCAATCCGTGCATTGATTGTCGTATTTTAATGTTTCGGAAGGCAGGGGAAATAATGGAGCGAGAGAAAGCCTCATTTATTATCAGTGGAGAGGTTCTGGGTCAGAGGCCAATGACTCAAAATAAAAAGAGTCTATTGATGATCAGCGAAGAGTCAGGGTATGGACAGTGGATTGTAAGGCCCCTTTCTGCCTTATTGTTACCAGAAACTAAGCCGGAGAAACTTAATATTATTAATCGTTTGCAATTACTGGACATTCAAGGCAGGTCAAGAAAAAGGCAAATAGACCTTGCTAAAAATTGGGGTATTAAGACATATCTAGCTCCAGCAGGAGGATGCAAATTAACTGAGCCAGGGTTTGCAAGGAGAATGAAAGATTTGTTGTTGAAGAAAAATTTTAATAAAAATGATATAGATTTATTGAAAGTTGGACGACACTTTGTCCTTCACAAGTATGCTAAATTAGTTGTCGGGAGAAATGAGAAAGAAAATCAGAAAATATCTTCCCTGGTTCAACCAAAGGATTATGTATTAAATTCACAAAACTTCAAAGGACCTCTTTCCCTATTACGTATTTATAATGATTCAGATAGTCATTTTTCTGAGATAGAAAAAATATTAGATTTAGCCAGCAAGATTACTGCAAGGTACTGTGATAAAAATCATGTTACAGATCTTGTTGATATTAATATCTGGAATTCCGGTAAAAATATTAATCAAAAAAAGTATGTTCAATCATTATCCGAGCAACAAATTGACTCTTATCTAATTTAATATGGAGCCCCTGATGAAGAATAAGAAAAGTGTTTTAATAGCAATGAGCGGTGGTATTGACAGCAGCGTTGCGGCATTTTTATTACAAGAAAAAGGTTATCAGGTTACTGGAATTTATTTTCAACTTGTTGATAGTGAAAAAAACAAAGAATATAGAGAGAAAGAACCAGGCAATTGGTCCTCCGATAGACAAAGAGTAAGAAAAATTGCCCAAAGATTAGATATTCCCTTACATGAAGTTGATTATCGAAAAGAATTCAATAAAGTTGTTGTTGATGATTTTATTATAAAATACCAAAGTGGATTAACACCGAATCCCTGTGTTTTGTGTAATGAAAAAGTTAAATTTAGGTTGCTTCTTAATTATGCTTTAAAAAATAGTATACAATTTATTGCAACAGGTCATTATGTCAGGATTAAAAAGAATCAGAAGCAAGATAAATATCTTTTAAAAAGAGGTTTGGACCGGAAAAAAGATCAATCATATTTTCTTTATAGATTAAGTACGAATATTCTATCTAAATGTATATTTCCGCTGGGTAATTTAACGAAAAGAAAGGTAGAGAAGATAGCTTGTGAAATTGGCCTGGAACTTTCAAACATAAAGGAAAGTCAGGAAATATGTTTTATCCCGGGAAATGATTATCGAAAGCTTATTGAACAGAAATTTTCCCCAGCAAGAGAAAATCAGTCGGGATATTTGTCGATACCCGGGAATATTTGGGCAGACATAAAGGCATTTGCCTTTTACACCATTGGTCAAAGAAGGAAAATTGGCCTATCGTTAAATACTCGAAAATATATTGTTAGAATTAGCCCTAAGAGTAATAATATTGTTATAGGTGATGAACAGGATCTTTACTGAAGAGAATTCAAGCTGGTAGAAGTCCATTATATTTCCAGAGCCCCTATTATGGTGGAACCAGTCGAATTACAGGTTCAAATTGCTATAATACACCTCCAGCTTGTGCAACAATATTTCCCTGCCAAAAACAGTTTATATGTAATTTTTAATGAGCCTACGCGAGCAATAACACCAGGCCAGTCAGCTGTTTTCTATGATAAGGATATTGCTGTTTATGGTGGAATTATTGGTTTAGACAAATGGCTCATTATTTTTAAACCTTTTAAACTAAAAGTCTCACAATTTTATCAAATCGTTTATTAATTAAGTAATAATTTAATAATTTGACAACATATTTTTATTAATATATAATGTGTACAAAATTGTGTACAGGTATAATTATTTATGAAAATATTCAGAGTTGGTGAGAAAATATTATCTCAGGAAAAATTGGAACGAGAGATTAATAAAATCTTACATCTACGAACAGATGGACTAACACAAGGGGAAGTGGCCAGAAAATTAGGAATTGAAAGAACCTTTGTTTCCCGGTTAGAAAGTTTGGGCGAAATAAGAAAAGGCAAGAAAATTGCCCTGGTTGGTTTTCCAATTAAAAATAAATTTGAAATAATGAGGAAAGCTCAAGAGATAGGTGTTGATTTCTCTTTAATATTAAATAAAAAAGAAAGCAATGACTTTATTGAAAACAAAACAAAGATTGATCTTTTTAACGAGATTATTTCCATCATTACCCGTTTAATTGATTTTGATTTAATTGTCTTTTTGGGATCTGATAAAAGAGTAGATGTTGCTGAAAAATTATTCAGCATTCAGGTAATTGGGGTAGAAATCGGAAAATCGCCAATTAGTGAAGATAAATACGTTGACCCTGAAAGGATTGAAAGTATTTTAAATGAAGTAAAAGTATTGCCGGTAAACAGGAGAGAAAATATATGAAAAAAGTGATGGGGATTAGCTTGGGATCTTCGACCAGAGATCACAAAGCGAAAGTTGAGATATTAGGTCAGGAAGTAGAAATTGAGAGAAAAGGCACTGACGGTGATGTCAAAAAGATGATGCAATTGTATCAGGAATTTGATGGAAAAGTTGACGTTTTTGCTCTGGGCGGAACAGATTTGTATCTATATTCTGGTCCAAGAGGAAAAAGATATACTATCAGAGAATCTGCCAGGATAGTTAGTGTAATCAAAAAAACTCCAATTGTAGACGGGACTGGCATTAAATATGTGCTGGAAAAGGATGTTGTTCGATATGTCAGTCAGAATACAGATATTAATCTTCAAGGCAAAAAAGCCTTACTGCTTATTACAGTAGACCGTTTTGGTTTAGCCGAAGGGCTTATTGAGGCTGGATGTAAGATGGTTTTTGGTGATCTTATATCTTGTCTTAACATTCCAATACCAATTTATAATTTAAGCACACTTAATAAAGTAGCCAGCGTAATAATTCCCATTTTGGTTAATTTACCTATTAAGTATTTGTACCCTACTGGCAAGAAGCAGGAAACATCTAATTCCAAATATGGCCGTTTTTTTGATGATGCAGATATTATTGCTGGTGATTACATTGCTATAAGTCAATATATGCCCCAAAAAATGAATGGCAAAATTGTGATAACCAACACAGTGACTTCAAAAAATGTACAGGATTTAAAGGATAGAGGAGTTCAATATCTTATTACCACAACACCACAATTCCAGGGAAGATCTTTCGGTACCAATGTTTATCAAGGGACATTGGTTGCTATTTCTGGCAAAAAACCAGAAGAATTAGGTGAACAGGATTACCTTGACTTATTAAAAAAAACAGGCTTTAAACCCAGGATTGAAAAATTAAACAATTAGTATAAATTTTAAAAAATAATAGGAGTAAAAAGATGGGAATTTTATTAAAAGATAGGATTAATCAAGTTAACCAAAGAGCAAACCAGATGAAAGAGAACGGCACTTTTTTCTGGTTAAAAACTATTGAGAATTCTTCCCAATCGAGAGTAATGGTCGACCAGAAAGAGAAAATCATGCTGGCTTCTTACAATTATCTGGCATTAATTGATCATCCTAAATTAAAAGAGGCAGGGATTAAAGCTATTGAAAAATATGGCACAGGAACTTCTGGAGTACGCTTTTTATCTGGAACAACTGAAGTACATAAGAAATTAGAAGCAAAAATTGCCCAATTCAAAGGTGCTGATGATGCCATTACCTATACCAGTGGGTATGTTACCAATTTAGCTGCGATTACTGCCCTTTTTCAGAAGGATGATATATTAATCATTGATAAAATTGATCATGCTAGTATCATTGATGGGTGTATGCTATCAGGGGCGAGATATAAAACATTTTTACATAATGATATGGGAAGACTGGAAGCAATTCTAAAAGATTCAGATAATTATGTTAATAAAATAATTATAGTTGACGGTGTTTATAGTATGGATGGAGATGTTGCCAATTTACCGGAAATATCTCGTTTGGCTAAAAAATATAAAGCTAAAGTGATGGTTGATGAAGCTCATTCCATTGGTGTTCTTGGTAAAACAGGGCACGGTATTGAGGAATATTTTGGATTAGAGAACGCGGTTGATATTCATATGGGTACTTTAAGCAAGACAATTCCTTCTGTAGGAGGGTATATAGCTGCAGAAAAAAGTATGATTGATTATCTAAGACATAATTCAAGGCCATTTATTTTTTCTGCTCCAATTCCACCGGTTAATGCTGCTGTTGCTATAGCTGCCCTGGAAGTAATTGAAGATGAGCCGGAGCGTGTTGAAAATTTACATAGAAATATGGAAAGATATAGAGTAGGAATACAATCCATGGGTTATAATATTGGGGATAGTGTTACAGCGATTGTTCCGATTATTGTAGGGGGGGAAGAAGAGACCTTGCAACTCTGTAAAATGGTTAATGAAATGGGTGTTTTTATCTGTCCTATTGTTTATCCTGCTGTTTCCAAAGGAACCAGTCGGTTAAGGTCCCATGTCCTCACTAACCATACTGTAGAAGATATTGATGAAGCGCTAAGTATTTTTGAAAAAGCCGGTAAGTCTTTGGGAATAATCTAAAAAAATAATTTAATATTTAAATATTTAAAAGACTAATAAAAACAATATTTATTTGACATTAAATTGTAAATATCCTATAATTCATTTACAACATCAATAATTATAAATCAAAAGATGAATACATATATCTAATTGTAATGACTAAGATAAGTGCTTTTCTTTTTTAGATTGCATAGCTTATCTTAGTTTTAATTTTATCAATAAGGTTAGGGTGCGAAAAAATGAATGACCGGAAGATTATGCTGACTGAAGAAGGACTGGAAAAGATTAAAAAAGAGTTGCATGAGTTAAAAACGGTTAAAAGGAAAGAAATAGCTGAAAAAATTAATAACGCTGTAGCTTTTGGTGAAATAGCAGAGAATGCTGAATATCGGGCTGCCAAAAATGAGCAGGCCTTTATTGAAGGCCGAATACTAACATTAGAAAAAGTTATTGAGAATTACGAATTAATAGATAGATCAAAAAATGACCATACTGTTGTTTCGCCTGGTTCAAAAATTGTTGTTGAAGATTTAAAAAAGAAGGAAAAGATTGAGTATACCTTAGTGGATTATGTTGAGTCTGATCCATCCTCTGGTAAGATTTCTATTGCTTCCCCTATTGGTAAATCGGTATTAGGAAAAAAAGTAGGCGACAAAGTAAAAATAAGAGTTCCTGCCGGGAATTTAAATTATAAAATATTGGAAATTAAATAAATATTATTTGATTTTATTTAAAAATGAACAGGTTATAGTTATATAGGTTTGCTATTGACTTGTTCATTTTTTTATTTACTTTTATCACCTTTCTAGTATAAAATATATAATTAAAGCCAAATACTTACAGGGATTTATTATTACTCAATTACATCTGCTTAAAGTGTTATCAATAAAACGAGAAATAGCAAGGAGTGAGAATCATTGACCGAACAAGAAAATAAAAATATTAATATGTTAAGAGAAGAAAAAATAAAGGAAATTGAAGCATTAAGAAGTCAAAACATTGACCCATTTGGTAAACGCTTTGAAGGAAAGCAAGCTATAAAAGAAGTAGAAGAACAATTCAGCGAAATCGCTACTTCGGAACCTTCTCAAGAGGAAGTTGTTATTGCCGGTAGATTAAAGGGTTTAAGAAGACATGGGAAGGCAGCTTTCGCTGACTTGGAAGATCAGACCGGTAAATTACAGATTTATGTAAAATCGAATTTTGTGGGAACTGATTCTTTTGAAATATTTAAAAAAGTATCTGTTGGTGATATTATTGGAATTGCCGGTTCAATATTCAAGACCAGGACAGGTGAGCTGACGGTACTGGCAAATAGCTTTACTTTACTGTGTAAATCGATGCGTTCTTTGCCTGAAAAGTGGCATGGTTTAACTGATACAGAAATCAGATATCGTAAGCGTTATCTTGACTTAATTAGCAACCCTGATGTTCGGGGTGTCTTTATCGAAAGAAGTAAGATTATAAGATATATTAGAGATTTTTTGGATAACCAGGGTTATCTGGAAGTAGAGACTCCTATGCTTCAACCAATTCCGGGAGGAGCTACCGCTACTCCCTTTGTAACACATCATAATAGCCTTCACCGGGACTTGTATTTGAAAATTGCACCTGAGCTTTATTTAAAAAGACTATTGGTGGGTGGAATAGAAAAGGTTTATGAATTGAACCGTAATTTTCGCAATGAGGGCATTTCCACCAAGCACAACCCGGAGTTTACAATGTTAGAATTATATGAAGCATATGCGGATTATCATAAAATGATGGAAATTGCTGAAGAAATGATTAGTTATGTTTTAAAAAGACTCAGGAACCAATTAATTGTCCAATATCAACGTGAAAAAATCGATTTCACTCCACCATGGAGAAGATTAACGATGTGTGAGGCAATTCAATCGGTAACCGGTCTTATACCCGAAGAGATAACTGATGATAATTTGGGCAGTTTAATAAAAAAATACCAATTGGAAATACCTGAAAATACAAAGAAAGGCGATTTTATCAACGAATTGTTTGAGAAACAGGTAGAACATACATTGATTCAACCTACTTTTATTATTGATTATCCAATTGAAGTTTCTCCTCTTTCCAAACAAAAACCCGGTTCTCCCCATCTTGTGGAGCGATTTGAACTATTTGTCAATGGCATGGAAATAGCCAATGCTTTCACTGAACTAAATGATCCATTAGAACAAAAAAAACGTTTTCTGCAGCAGGCAGAGAATAAGAGTGAAGGAGAAATTAATCAACATTTTGTTGATTATGATTATATTGAAGCGTTGGAATATGGTATGCCTCCTGCAGGCGGAATGGGCATTGGTATTGATCGTTTGATTATGTTATTAACCAATCATGACTCAATTAGAGAGGTAATCCTTTTTCCTCAATTAAAGAAAAAATAATCAAAAAATAATTGGAATATAATATTTTGCGAGTAGATAAATTTTTTAAATTAAGCCGAATTATAAAAAGAAGAACAGAGGCAAAGAAGGCATGTGATAGCAACAGTGTAGAGGTCAATGAGAAAACAGCAAAAGCTGGTGATAATATCAAGCCTCATGATAAAATCAAAATATATTTTAGACATAAAATATTAGAGATTGAGGTTTTGGAAATACCTATAGGGAATGTATCAATTTCACATTCCTCACAGCTATACCGAATTATTAAGGAAGAAAAAAAATCTATTGATTAATTGATGTGCTAAATAGAGTTTTTGGATGGGTAATATCTGATGGAAGAAAAAATAATAATTGAAAAAATCAAGCGACTCTTAGATGAAAAAAAATCAGAAGAGCTAAAAGAATTAGTTGGCGATCTTCACCCAAATGATTTTAGCGAGATAGCCGAAGAGCTTTCTCCGGAACAAATCATAGAGATATTCCGGTTCATCAAAGATCGGGAAAAAATAGCTGAATACATTTCAGAATTAAACACCGAACTACAATCTGACTTACTCAATTCCATGAGTAAAAAACAAGCTTCTGAGATATTAAAAGAGATGGATACCGATGAGGCTGTTGATATTTTGGGAGAAATTGCTCCGGAGGAATCACGCAAACTGTTGGATTTGATGCCCAGAGAAGAAGCCGAAGAAATTGAAGAGTTAATGAAATATGAGGAAAATACTGCCGGAAGTATCATGAATAATGAATTTGTGACTCTTCGGGAACATTTTACCTCAGAGCAGGCTATACAACACATCCGAGAGATGAGCCCTGAAGCAGAAATGATTTATTATGTATATGTCTTAGATCAGAGAATGCGATTAATCGGGGTGCTGTCCCTCAGGGATTTGATTGTAGCTGATGCCAAAAAGAAAATTTCCCAGATAATGGAAGAAGATATCATCAGTGTTCTGGATACAGAAGACCGGGAAGTAGCAGCAAGGGTGATTTCAGACTATGATTTTTTGGCCATTCCGGTTATTAACAAAAAAGGGATGATGGTTGGAATAATTACGGTTGATGATATTATTGATGTATTACAAGAAGAAGTTACCGAAGATATTCATAAAATGGTTGGCTCGGCTGAATTTTATGAAGACAAATTGATTAAGGCGACTCCCCTGAGTAGAGCGAAGGCTCGTTTACCCTGGCTTTTAGTTTGCATGGTTGGTGAAATGATTTCCGGTTCGGTTATTGAATTTCATTCAGGTATTTTAGAAGTGGTTGTAGCACTGGCTTTCTTTATCCCAATTATTATGGCAATGGGTGGTAATGTAGGAGCACAATCTTCGACTATTACAGTGAGAGGTCTGGCAACCGGACAGCTTCGCCTGGATGAATTATGGAAGAATATATGGACAGAAACAAAAGTAGGCTTTTTTATTGGCATAACAATTGGTATCATTATTTCAATACTGACATATTTTTGGCAGAATGATTATATTCTGGGCATGACCATAGGGCTGTCCTTATGTATAACAGTTATTTCGGCAGCGACGGTTGGGACATTATTGCCATTGGTTTTTACAAGATTGAATATTGATCCTGCTGTAGCAACAGGTCCATTCATTACAACAGCAGTCGATGTAGGTAGTTTAATCATATACTTTAGTCTGGGGACTTTTTTATTTACCTATCTGGGTAATTTGTAAATGTAGATAATATAAAACTTGAGATACTTTGAATATTTTTAAGATAGTGAGAAATTAAGAAGAATAGACTTAATAATAAGGAGAAGGAGAAGAACAATGAGTAGTATAATTGATGTTTATGCAAGAGAAATACTTGATTCTAGAGGTAATCCCACTATAGAGGTTGAAGTACATTTAGAAAGCGGATTAATGGGTATTTCCCAAGTTCCTTCCGGTGCCAGCACCGGTACTTATGAAGCAGTAGAGCTGAGAGATGAAGATAAAAAAAGATTTGGCGGAAAAGGCGTATTAAAAGCTGTAGACAATGTAAATGAGGTAATTGCTCCTGAAATAGTAGGATTAGACGCACTTGACCAGTGTTATATTGATCAATTAATGATCGATCTAGATGGGACTCATAACAAAAGAAAATTGGGTGCCAATGCTATATTAGGTGTTTCTTTGTCGGTAGCCAAAGCAGCTGCAGGATATTTAGAATTACCTTTATACCGGTATATCGGTGGAACTAATGCCAAAGAATTGCCAGTTCCGTTTATGAATATTCTGAATGGTGGAAAACATGCTGACAGCGGTGTTGATATTCAGGAATTTATGATTGTCCCGGTAGGGGCACTCAGTTTTTCTGAAAACTACCGCATGGCTGCAGAAACCTTTCAGACCTTAAAAAAAGTGCTAAAAAAGGCCGGTTATAATATTTCAGTTGGTGATGAGGGGGGATTTGCTCCACAGTTGAAATCAAGTGAAGAGGCGCTGGAAGTCATTGTTGAAGCTATTACTCAAGCTGGCTACCAACCGGGAAAAGATATCTATATTGCACTTGATGCAGCAGCATCTGAATTTTATAAGGACGGGAAGTATGTTCTAACCAGGGAGGGTGTTGAGAGATCCCCTGAAGAGATGATTGCCTATTATGAAAAGTTAGTAGACAGATTTCCCATTATTTCAATTGAAGATGGTTTAGCGGAAGATGACTGGGATAATTGGAGTAAAATAACCGAACGCCTGGGAACCAAAATCCAGATTGTAGGAGATGACTTATATGTTACAAACAAGGTGAGGTTACAGAAAGGCATTCAGTTAAAAGCTTCAAATTCTATTTTAATCAAGTTAAATCAGATTGGCACCTTAACAGAGACACTTGATACTATTGAAATGGCAAAACGTGCCAGCTTTACTAACCTGATTTCCCATCGTTCAGGCGAAACAGAGGATACCACTATTGCTGATTTGGCTGTAGCAACAAATGCAGGACAGATAAAGACAGGCTCTCTTTGCCGAACAGATCGTATTGCCAAATATAACCAGCTGTTAAGAATTGAAGAAGAATTGGGAGAACAGGCAATTTATCGAGGAAAAGAGGTTTTTCAACAATAATGTCCGGAATAAGATCTCTTTTGGAATCAAAAATAACCTGGGCAATTATCTTATTATTCATTTTTTATATTACTTTTGTCTTTTCAGAGAAGTATGCCAGTATCTTAGAATTAAGAGTTTATATTTATGAATTAAACAATGAAATCAAGGGGTTGGAAGAAGAAAATCAATTACTGGCTGAAAAGATAAATCTTTTAAACACCAATCCATATGTTGAAAAACTTGCCCGGGAAGAACTTGATATGGTTAATCCGAATGAGATTTTATATAAGGCGACCAAAAATCAATAGTATAAACTAAATTATAATCCAAAGAAAAGCAGATATATTATTCAAAAATAAGTTGAATAAAATTATTAAAAGTTCTATTGACGGTCACTACCATTTGTCCTATAATGATTGAAGTTTGCCGGAGTGGCGGAATAGGTAGACGCACAGGACTTAAAATCCTGCGAGCTGCAAAGCTTGTGCCGGTTCGATTCCGGCCTCCGGCACCACTATAAAGATTTTGATAATTGATAAACTCTGATATATTGATTGACTTTATATTTTAACAGTGTTAGAATATTAAAATAAATTTTGGAAGGCTATATAAACCATAGATAATGAAAAACATAGCGGGGTGGAGCAGCTAGGTAGCTCGTCAGGCTCATAACCTGAAGGTCGGCGGTTCGAATCCGCCCCCCGCAACCATCTTAGTAAACAAAACCTCTATATCATAATTAGAGGTTTTGTTACTTAATCGGATTATTTGCCTTCTCTTATTTTTCTACTGTATTCATCCCATTATGGCGGTGTAGCTCAGTTGGCTAGAGCATGCGGTTCATACCCGCAGTGTCCTGAGTTCGAATCTCAGCACCGCCACCATGCAAATATAAAAGATCCGGAATTAGGAGCCTTAGCTTTTTCTAAAATATTTTTTAATAAATGAAAAAGTGTTTATGTTGTAATTGGATAAATTAATATTTAAAGTAACCAAAACAATTGAAAAATATCAAATGCTTAATCCGGGAGATATAATCATCGTTGCTGTTTCCGGAGGCCCTGATTCTTTGTGTTTGCTAGATATTTTCAATCGTATTAGACAGAGATTAAAATTGTCTTTAATTGTTGCTCATGTAAATCATGGTATAAGAATTAAAGAATCAGAGGTTGAGGCGCGTTTTGTCCGTCTAAAGTCTTTTCGTATGAATTTGCCTTTTGAACAATTATCAGTTTCTATACCTACTATTGCCCAGAAAAAGGGGTTATCAGTAGAACAGGTTGGCAGAAGTGTACGTTATAGCTTTTTTAAAAACCTATTAAAAAAATATCAGGCACACAGAATTGCCCTAGGCCACCATGCTGATGACCAGGTTGAGACTATTTTAATGAGATTAATTCGTGGTAGCGGAATGCATGGATTGAGAGGTATTCCGGCTAAAAGAGCTGAATTTATCCGTCCCCTGATTGAATGCAATCGACAGGAAATTGAAGCTTATTGTCAGAGAAAAAAAATTACTTATTGTATTGATTCTTCCAACAAAGAGCCTATGTATCTCCGAAATAAAATAAGACATCAACTACTACCCTTGCTTACTGAAGAATATAACCCATCTATTCGTAACCACCTACTTCAGCTACAAACAATTGTTCAAGACGAACTAAATTATTGGGAGGAGAAAACTGAGCAATATTATTTAAAGGCTACAATAAAAAAACATTCTTCCGGGATTGTTTTAGATATAAAACATTTAATAGAATGGCCGGTTGCACTACAAAGGCGCATTATTCGCAAAGGATTAGGTCATCTAAAGGGTTATTTGGCTGATATTCAGTTTAATCATGTTGAGAGCATCAGGGAATTATGTATGCTTAATCGGGGTGAAAGATACCTTGATTTGCCTGGTAATATTAGAGTAAGAAAAAGCTATCAAACTTTGGAAATCGGTTATGCCAGTCACATAAAAAAAAGTGACCGGGACCGGAATAGAAAAACTAATATATGGGAGTACGAACTGCCTGTATGCAAAGAAAAAGATTACCCACAAATAGGCATTAAAATGATTACCGAACAATATGATTATTCGGAATCTATTAGGAGTAAGTGTCTTAATAGCATAGAAAAAAATGAAGCATATATAGATTATGATAAACTAGACGTACCACTTAGAATTAGAAATAGAAGGCCGGGGGACCGATTTAAGCCACTAAATAGCAAATATTTTAAGAAAGTAAAATCATATTTCATTGACCTAAAAATACCACTTTATAAAAGAGATATGATTAGTCTGGTTATTGATAATTCTAATCGCATTGTCTGGATCGTTGGTTTTCAGATAGACAATCGTTTTAAAATTACTGAAGAGACAAAAAGAGTTTTATATATCCGGAAAAAGAATTTATTTAAAAAATAAAAAGATAAAAAAGATTGAGAATAAGGAGATACGGCAATGATAGAGCAGGAAAAAATTGAGGAAATATTAATACCGGAAAATCAAATACAAAAGAAAATTGAAGAATTAGGGAATCAGATATCCCGGGATTATCAGGGGAAGCAGCTAATCTGTATTGGAGTATTAAGAGGAGCAGTAATATTTTTGGCAGACTTAGCACGTTATATCAAAGTGCCTATGATAATTGATTTCATGGACATTTCCAGCTATGGCGCATCAACTGAATCTTCCGGAGTGGTGAGGATTGTAAAGGATTTAGATGAAAATATTGAAAAAAAGGATGTTTTGATTGTTGAAGATATAGTTGATACAGGACTAACCTTGGATTATTTAATTCGGATGTTAAAATCACGAAATCCTGCCAGCCTTAGAGTATGTACCCTTCTCAATAAGAAAGATAGAAGGCAGATTAATGTTCCAATTGATTATTGCGGATTTGATATTCCCGATAAATTCGTGGTTGGGTATGGTTTAGACTTTAACGGTTTATATCGGAATATACCTTATATTTTGGTTCTTAAACCAATGTATTACCAGGAAAATGGACAGAACTGAATTAAAATTATTTTGTATTACAGACCTAAGAGAATTGAATAATTTTATGCTGTTGAATATTCTTTAATTGTTTGTTTTTATATATAAAATGTGCTAAAATTACCTTTGCATTTGAACTTTTTGAAAATTTGTATTTTTAACAAAGGAGAAAATATTGGCTAAGTTAAACCGAACAACTTTAAGAACAGAAATTTTAAAATGCCGGTTTATACCTTTTGATATTAATTGTAGTCACTTCTGCCTTTTGAGCTCTTTTTTTGAGCCTGTTCCACTGTTGAGGAATTGACTTATTCACAATTCTTTTGGAATGAAGTCGTGGCAATAACGTAAGCAGTGTTTCTATATCTGGAGATACTGTCACGGAGAATTAAATAATAACCAGAAACTCTCAACTTATTTACCTGATGACTCGAATTAATGAGTATATTACGTAGTAAAATATTAATATTGAAGCAAAACCGCCGGTAGAATTATCCCCGGTGGATGCGCATCCTTTCTCCCTTTACCCATGGCCTTGATTATTGTATATGGATTTTCATGATGCGACAGATGCAGGGTGGTGGAAATAAGGTAAATACCCTTGGAAAAAGTCAAGCAAATTATTGGGTAAGGAAACCCCAAAGTGACTTTGAAGATGTAGCTGGTGTTGATGAGGCAAAAGAAGAGTTACAAGAAATTATTGAATTCTGAAAATCCGGCTAAATTTGTTCAGCTTGGTGCTAAAATTCCTAAAGGGGGTTTTGCTCTATAGACCCCCCGGAGCCGGAAAAACTTTGCTGGCACGTGCTGTTGCCGGAGAGGCAGGGTTTCATTTTTAGCATCAGCGGATCTTGATTTGTGGAAATGTTTGTGGAGTTGGTGCATCGAGGGTTAGAGATTTATTTAAACAGGCTAAAACAAACAATCCCTGTATTATTTTTATGGATGAAATCGATGCGGTTGGTCGCCACAGAGGTGCCGGGCCTTTGGTGGGGGACATGATGAAAGAGAACAAACTTTAAAACCAATTACTGGTTGAAATGGACGGATTTGATCAGAAAGCATTGGTGTAATTCTGATTGCAGCTACCAACAGGCCGGATGTCTTAGACCCCGCTTTACTAAGGCCAGGTCGTTTTGATAGAAGAATTGTAGTTGATCGTCCTGATTTAATTGGAAGAGAAGAAATATTAAAAGTTCATTCCAAAGGTAAACCGCTGGCAAAGGATGTGGATTTGAATGTTCTGGCACGCAGAACTCCCGGATTTGTCGGTTCTGATCTGGCTAATTTAGTTAATGAAGTCGCATTATTGGCTTCCCGAAGGGGAAAAAAGAAAATTTCCATGGAAGAATTTGAAGCTTCTATTGACCGGGTCATTGCCGGACCGGAGAGAAAGAGCAGAATTATCAATGATAAAGAGAAAGAGATTATTGCTTATCATGAATCAGGTCATGCTCTTGTGGCAAAATTATTGCCTAATTGTGACCCGGTTCATAAAGTATCCATCATACCAAGAGGTAGTGCAGCTTTGGGTTATACCTTACAATTGCCGACTGAAGACCGATATCTTATAAGTAAATCAGAATTAATGGAAAGATTAAGTGTTTTATTGGGAGGAAGGGTAGCCGAAGAGCTTATCTTTAAAGACATTACTACAGGAGCACAAAATGATTTGGAAAGAGCTACCAAAATTGCCCGGCAGATGGTCACTGAATATGGTATGAGCGAAACCATTGGTCCGATGACTCTGGGTAGGAAAGAGCATCAGATTTTCCTGGGTAGAGATATTTCTGAGGACAGAAATTATAGTGACGAGATTGCTTATCAGATTGACAAAGAAGTTGAAAAAATTATTGAAAATGCTTATAATAAAGCCAAGGAAATATTAACAAAAAAAAAAAGAAAATTAAAAAAAGTTGCCACAACTTTGCTCCAAAAAGAAACATTAGAGGGTGAAGAGTTGGATAGCCTTATGAAAGGCGTAAAACTTGCTACCGGACAGCAATTAGGAGCATAAACTGCTCTAAAATATTTTGACTTTTTATTAACTTTGATATTAATATGAAAATAAATATATGAACTTCTAATCTGGAATATTTATGTTTATCGTTTTTAACAATTGCTGAAGCAAAGAACTTCACTATTGTAATGATTTTTTGTAATAGTATTAAGAATAACAGATTTAGTTATTCAATTAAAGATTACGAAGGAGGTGGAGTAATATTTAAGGAAATTAGAATACTTGATGAGTAAACATGTGTGTCAGGAATCATCAGGTGCGGGCATTAAGAAAGGAGAAAAGGATTTGAAAAATAAAATATTATGCATGGTTTTATTTTTGTTAATGGTGATGTTAATTATAACAGGTGTTAATGCTCAGGAAGAAGTGGAGGATCCTGAAAGGGATGGTCTATGCAGCCATAGGTGGTCCGGAAACCATGGATCCTCATTGGAGCTATGATTCTGCTAGTGGTGAGATTATTTTCCAGGTGTATGACAATCTGATTGCTTATGAGTGGGGAAAGTTTATCTGTTTGCACCCATGCTTGCATTGCAAGTACCTTCAGATAGCAATGGATTAATTAAATATGGTGGTTTGGATTATATTTTCCCTATCAGATATGGTGTGCATTTCCACAATGGTGATATTCTTACTCCGGAGGATATTGAATATAGTTTTGAAAGAGGTATAATTTTTGACCGTGCCGGAGGCCCTTGCTGGATGTTGTTAGAGCCCTTATTGGGTGTAGGTACAATTGAAGAATTGGCTGCTAGCGTAGCGGGAGTTGAAAATTATGCGGATATGTTTAATGAAGAAGATAAACTACTGCCAGAGTATCAGGAGGCGATGATCCGGGTATATACCGATTATGTTGACAGAGCAGTAGAAGTTCAGGGTAATAATGTTGTATTCCACCTGGCACAACCCTATGCTCCGTTTTTGAATATTCTAGCCCATGCCGGTTCCTGGTCTGCCATTATTAATAAGAGCTGGTCCATCGAACAAGGTGCATGGGACGGAGAGGCTGATACCTGGTGGAATTATCATGACCCAACAAATGAGAATGATCCATTGTACAATGTGACTAATGGAACAGGTCCTTTTATGATGACCAGATGGGTTCCGGAAGAAACAATCATGTTGGAAAGATTTGATGACTATTGGCGCGGTCCTGCCAAATTGAAAGAGGTTGTTTTCCAGTATGTTAATGAATGGACTACGAGAAAGTTAATGTTACAAAAAGGTGATGCAGATATAGTATATGTCCCAGTTACCAATATCAATGAAGTGAAAGAGATGGAAGGTGTTGAAGTGATTCAAGACTTACCTACATTATCGAATGTGGTATCCAGTATGCCCTGGACCTTAAATGCCGAAGGCAATGCCAACCTGGGGAGCGGTAAACTGGATGGTGAGGGAATTCCACCCGATTTCTTCTCCGATATTCATGTCCGGAAAGGATTTTCCTATTTATTCCCTTATGATATTATGATAGAAAAAGCCCAACATGGTCAGGCTATTAGAAATCCAGGACCTATTCCAAAAGGATTACTGGGCTATACTGACGATCCGGAACTTTTCTATGAGTTTGATCTTGACAAGGCGAAAGAGGAATTCCAACAAGCCTGGGATGGCGAACTCTGGGAAAAAGGATGCAAGTTCAACATCTTTTACAACGAAGGTAACGATGTCCGTAAAACCGCCTGTGATATGCTTTCTACCTATGCCAAAATCGTCAATCCTAAATTTGAACTCACCCCGGTAGGTGTTCAATGGTCATCTTACTTAAAACAGTTCCTGGCCGAACAGTTGCCTATCTATACCATCGGATGGATGGCAGATTATCCGGATCCACACAACTGGGCTCCCACTTATTTGGGCAGCAACGGTACTTACAGTGCTTACTATGGAGAGGCTTACTTAGAATGGGCTACGGAAAATGTTGATCCACTTATCGAGGAGGCTATGAAATCAACCGATCCGGAGGAGAGAGCGAGTATTTATAAAGAATTAACACAACTTGCACATGACCAGGCTGTGGCACTATATCTTTACCAGCCGATCGATCATCATGTCCAGAGAGATTGGGTCAAAGGATGGTATTATAATGCCATGATACCAGGTATGGGAGATGGTGCTGATTTCTATTCATTATATAAAGAATAGACAATTATATGTGTTTCACTTATTTGTATATGCAAATTAAACTTTAAGCATAATCAATGGAGTGGAAGCAGATAATGCCTTCCACTCCATTATGTTTTTATAAGATTATATTTTATTGATTCAAGTTTCCGATTTATTTTAGATGAAAGACCTAAAAATCTTCGAAAAAATAAGGAGAGTAAGGAATGCTGTCCTATATTATCAGGCGAATATTGATTCTTCCTTTAATACTGTTGGGTGTTACATTTCTTATCTTTTGCCTTTTTTCACTTTTAAGCCCTATGGAGAGGCTGGCTACCTATATCAATGATCCCAGTGTATTAAAAAATCCACAATCTGCTCAAAGATTAATTGACAAATATCATCTGGACGAGCCTTTTCCTAGCGGTTATGTGCACTGGTTGAAGTCATTGCTAAGATTTGATTTTGGCTGGTCTCCCACTGCCAATCAGCCGGTCTGGGAGGCGATTATGCAACGGCTTCCTGCTACTATGGAACTTGTTCTTTATTCAATTATACCGGTGATTCTGGTTGGGATTTGGTTAGGAGTTATCTCAGCGGTACATCATAATGATATACTGGACCAATTCATTCGAGTCACGGCGATTATCGGCTGGTCTCTACCTACTTTTATTTTTGGATTATTAATATTGTTCATATTTTATGGTATGTTAGGCTGGTTACCGCCGGGGCGACTGAGTACCTGGGCTCAGTATATTGTTTATGCCGAAGAAGGATTTAAAAATTACACCTATTTCATTACCATTGATTCATTACTCAATGGCCGTCTTGATATTTTTTGGGATGCTCTAAAACATCTGATTGGACCGATTATTACCCTGTCTTATATTTCCTGGGCATATTTACTGCGTATTACCCGTTCCAGTATGCTGGAAACACTACGAAAAGACTATATCCGCACTGCCCGTTCCAAGGGAGTGGATGAAAAAACGGTAATCCACCAGCATGCTCGTAAGAATGCCATGATACCGGTTGTAACTGTCGCGGGAATGATGATTATCAGGATGTTGGGAGGTGTGGTTATAACAGAAACCGTTTTCACCTATCCCGGATTAGGTTTCTGGGCTGCCTCATCTGCACAACAACTGGATTACGGTTCTATTATTGGATTTGCTCTGTTATTTGCTTTTCTCATGGTTGTTGGTAATTTAATTGTAGATGTTTCCTATGCTTTGATTGATCCCAGGGTGAGATTGGAGTAATTATACAATGAATCGTATTGTAAAGAAGCTCCTTAGTAATACAACCTCATTGATTGGTTTAATACTGCTCTTTGTTTTTGTTATTATTGCGGTTTTTGCGCCTATTATTGCTCCTCCTTTATTTTCAGATCCCTATCAGATACCCCGTATGTCTTGGGATACCGAGCCGCAACCCCCTGGATTTCCCCTATCTGATGATATGATATTTATCTATGAAAGTATGGGAGAACCCATAATCAGGGATAAAGCAATTTTTGGCACTGCTCAGGGCGGCTATGATATTTTTTATGGATTGATATGGGGAACCAGAACTGCTTTTCGCATTGGTATCGTGACTGTTGTATTTTCCATGTTAATTGGTGTTATTTTGGGTTCTATAGCAGCCTATTTTGGTGGCTGGTTGGATGAATTGCTGATGCGGATAACAGATATCTTTCTTTCCATTCCTTTTTTAGTGGCCGCTATGGTCTTAACCACGATTTTGGGGAGAGGTTTGGACAAGGTGATGATTGCCCTGGTCTTTTTTGGCTGGATGGGCTATGCAAGGGTAATCAGGGGTAGTATTTTGTGTGCAAAAGAAGATGTTTATGTGATGGCTGCCAGGGCACTGGGAGTCAAAGATTACAGTATTATTGTACGTCATTTATTGCCAAATACTATTTTCCCGGTGATGGTACAAGCCAGCATGAATATCGGTTCTATGGTTATTACTGCGGCAGCATTAAGCTTTTTGGGGGTTGGAGCTCCTTTGGGTTATGCTGATTGGGGGCAAATGGTCAGTTTTGCCCGTAATTGGATTATAGGTTCCCCGGGCCATGCCGGGGAATACTGGTATGCTGTATTTTTCCCGGCGGTATTTATTGTCCTCTTTGTGCTTTCCTGGAATTTGGTGGGAGATACCCTGAGAGATATTATGGATCCCCGTTTAAGAGGTGAGCTCTAATGGTTAATGATAATAAGACTAAAATATTGCAGGTTAAAGATTTAAAAACCTATTTTTTTACTGAAAACGGAATTGTGAAAGCAGTTGATGGTGTTGATTTTGAAATTTACCAGGGAGAAACATTGGGATTAGTTGGTGAATCAGGTTGTGGAAAAAGCGTTACTGCTTTCTCTATTGTAAAATTACTTGACTACCCGGGCAAAACAGTAGGTGGGCAGGTTTTCTTTAGAGGAGAAGATTTACTTAAAAAAAATGAAAAACAAATGCGTCAAATCAGGGGAAAAGAGATTTCATTGATTTTTCAGGAGCCTATGACTTCGTTGAATCCGGTTTTTACTATTGGTTTCCAAATTACTGAAGCATTAAAAGTGCATTACAAAATAAGTAAGCCAAAAGCTCAGGAAAAAGCAGTTCAGCTTTTGAAAAAAGTAGATATTCCAATTCCGGAACAACGAATTAACGAATATCCTCATCAATTAAGCGGTGGTATGAGACAAAGGGCTATGATTGCTATGGCTCTAGCCTGTGACCCTGTTTTATTAATAGCTGATGAACCTACTACATCATTGGATGTGACGATACAAGCACAGATATTAGAATTAATGAAAACTCTTTTAAAAGAATTTAACAGTTCATTGATTATGATAACCCACGATTTAGGGGTTATTGCCGAGATAGCAGATCGCATTGCAGTTATGTATGCTGGGAAAATTGTGGAATATACAGATACCCGCTCGATATTTTATAACCCGCTTCACCCTTATACCTATGGTTTGCTTACCTCTATCCCCAGGTTGGATATGGATATTGAAAAATTGGATTCTATTCCCGGTTTGGTTCCCGATCCATTGCATTTTCCGGAAGGTTGCAAATTTCACCCCCGTTGTCCCTTTGCCACTGCTAAATGTCGAAAAGAAGAGCCTGTCTTGAAGGAAGTAGAAAATAAACATTTGGTTAGATGCTGGCATTTCGAAAAAGTAAAAGAGGAAGCAAAAAAGATTGCTTTTACCGGGAGGTTAGCAGTAAGTGAATAATCAGTTAATCAGCATCAAGAATTTAGTTAAATATTTCCCAATAAAAAAAGGCGTTTTCAGGACTACAGTAGGTTGGGTAAAAGCCGTTGATGATGTCAGTTTTGATATTTATAGCGGAGAAACTCTGGGGTTGGTAGGAGAATCTGGTTGTGGAAAATCGACCACTGCCATGACAATACTCCGCCTGGAAGAACCTACCGGTGGTGATATTATCTACCAGGGTAAAAATCTTGCCAAAATCAGTAAAAATAATATGAGAAAATATCGAAAAGATTTACAAATTATATTTCAGGATCCCTACAGCTCGCTTGACCCCAGAATGAAGATAAAAGATATTATTGCTGAAGGATTGGCAGCTCATCATATGTTAAATACTAAAAAGAGATATCAGAAAGTTGCAGAAATCCTTCAACGGGTTGGAATTGTTCCTGAATATATGTGGAACGCTTCCATGAATTCAGTGGTGGGCAGAGGCAAAGAATCGGAATTGCGCGCGCTTTAGCCCTGACCCCAAGATAATTATCTGTGATGAAGCTGTTTCTGCGTTGATGTTTCAATTGCTCACGCACTATTAATTTATTTAAGGAATTGCAAAGAGAATTTCATTTAACCTACCTTTTTATTGCTCATGACCTGAGTGTTATTAAATATATCAGTGACCGTGTAGCGGTAATGTATTTAGGAAAATTGTTGAAATTGCACCGAAAGATATTTTTAAGAATACTACATCCTTATGCTCCAGGCCCTTGTTTCTGCTGTTCCGGTTCCCAATCCCGATTTAAAAAGAAACGTATCATTTTAAAGGGCGATGTACCAAGTCCGGCCAATCCGCCTGAGGGTTGTCGCTTTCATCCCAGATGTTCTAAGGCAATGGATATTTGTTCCAAGAAAGAACCATTGCTAAAAGAAATAGAAAAAAATCATTTTGTAGCCTGTCATCTATATTAAGATAGTTATCTTGATTTTATTTGTACAAGTTCCTCAATTTAGCAATTTCAAATTGTGAATCTTAATATTTTATGTTAAAATGATTTTCGAACAAATAATTTCGAGCGCCCGTAGCTCAATGGATAGAGCAGGGGCTTCCTAAGCCCCGTGTTGGAAGTTCGACTCTTCTCGGGCGCTCCATTATTATATTTATTTCCAAGTAAGAGAATTTAGCTGTAAGAGAGGAAGAACAAAATTGAATAATAAGGTTAATGAACATCTGAAACAACTTATAAGAGAAGCTGTCCAAAAAAGTATTCAGGATAAATCATTTGATTCAAAGGAAATACCTGCCGTTATTCTAACTACCCCTAAAAATCCCGAACATGGCCATTTGTCAACAAATATTGCTTTACAATTAGCGGGTTTTTTAAAAATAAATCCACGGCAAATTGCGAATCTCATCGTGCAGGAAATAGATAAAAAGAATGAAACCATTATAAAAAAAATAGAAGTAGCCGGAGCAGGGTTTATTAATATCTATCTAAAAAGCACTGTATTACATCAGGTGTTAAATGAAATTATGATAAAAGGAGAGCATTTTGGCTGTTCAGATATTGGTAAGGGTGAAAGGATAATGATTGAATTTGTTAGCGTTAACCCTACCGGACCATTACATGTTGGCCATGGAAAATGTGCGGCGGTTGGTGATGCATTGGCTAAAATATTAAAAGCTGCCGGTTACAAGGTAACAACAGAATATTATATTAATGATCATGGCAAGCAAATGGATATTTTGGGTGAGTCAGTTCTGGCACGTTATCGCGAGCTTCTTGGCGAAGAAATTGAATTCCCGGAAAACGGATATCAGGGAGAGTATATAGGTTCATTAGCAAAGGATATTAAAGAAGAATATCAAGAACAATTTAGTGATAAAGACGTTCTTGCCAATATTCAGTTTTTTAAAGAATATGCCCGTAAAAAAATTCTGCAGGATATCAGAGATGATTTAAATACTTTTGGTGTTGAGTTTGATAATTGGTTTAGTGAAGAGTCTCTTTATATCTCTAATAAAGTCCAACCAGTTATTGAACAATTATTAAAAGAGAAATACGTTTATCGTCACAAGGGGGCCTTGTGGCTAAAAGCTGCTGAATTTGGGGATGAAAAAGATCGAGTGGTAATAAGAGAAAATGGAGAACCAACCTATTTTGCCTCTGACATTGCTTACCATGATGATAAATACAAAAGAGGATTTAAGACATTAATTGATATTTGGGGAGCAGACCATCACGGATATATCAAGAGAATGAAAGCAGCCATTAAAGCCCTGGGCTATAACCCGGATTCATTCCAGGCTTTATTGGTCCAGTTTGTTACTCTAATAAAAGAGGGTAAAATTGTAGGTATGAGTACCAGGGGCGGAAAATTTGTTACATTGAAAAATTTACTGGAAGAAGTAGGTAAAGACGTAGCGCGCTATTTCTTTTTAATGCATAGCCATGATAGTCATACCGAATTTGACCTGGATATTGCAAAATCACAATCAATGGAAAACCCTGTTTTTTATATACAATACGCCTATGCCAGGATTTGCAGCATAATAAAAAAAGGTAAGCTGAATGATATTGTGTTAGATGATAAAATAAAAGAAGAAATTAATTTAGAATTACTAAATAAAAAAGAAGAGCTGGAATTAATTAAAAAATTAGCCAATTTTAGAAAAGTAGTTGAGAAAAGTGCAATAAATTGGAAACCTCATATGGTTGCCAGTTACTTACATGAATTAGCTGCCGAGTTTCATAAGTATTATACAGAATATAAAGTTATTAGTGAGGATAAAAATTTGTCAGGTGCCCGATTATATCTGGTTCATTGTGTCAAAATTGTTCTGGAAAATGCGCTTTCTTTATTAGGGATTAAAGCTCCGGAAAAAATGTAAATATAAATTGAGGATGATATGAAAAATAATCGATTTGTAATTATTAGCGGCCTTTCTGGTGCAGGCAAAAGTGTTGCAATTAAGTGTTTTGAGGATTTAGATTTTTTTTGTGTTGACAATATTCCCCCTCAATTGATTCCCAAATTTTCTGAAATGTGTCTCAAATCCCGGGGTAAATTGTATAAAATAGCATTTGTGGTTGATATAAGAGGAGAAATATTTTTTCGAGAAATTGATAAATCTTTAAGGGAACTGGAAGGGATGAAAATTCATCCTGAAATTCTATTTCTCGATGCAAAAGATGAGGTAATAGTTAGAAGGTTTAGTGAAACTAGAAGGAAACATCCTTTGCAATTTTCACAAAGTATTCTTGAGAATGTTAATCAGGAAAGAAAAAGATTAAAAGAATTAAAGTCAAGAGCCAGCATGATTATTGATACTTCCCATTTAAGTCCCAGACAATTAAATATTGAAATTCAGAGATATTTTCAGAGAGAAACAATTAAGGGAATCCAAATCAGCTTAATGTCTTTTGGTTACAAATACGGGATGCCCATTGATGTGGACCTGGTCTTTGATGCCAGGTTTCTTCCTAATCCCTATTATGATAATGAATTGAGCGAACTTTCAGGGAAGGATGATAAAATTAAAGATTATTTGATGCAATTTCCGGTTACCCAGCAATTTATTGAGCGATTCTTCTCACTCATCGATTTTATCATTCCTTATTATGTTAAAGAGGGCAAAAATTACTTATCTGTTGCTATTGGTTGTACCGGGGGAAGGCACCGATCGGTATTTTTGGTTGAACAATTTCACCAATTGTTAAAACCCAAAAACTATAATATTTTTGTGAGACATAGAGATATTAAAAAAGAAGAAAAAAGTTATAAAGAGAAGCTATAAAATGAATTTAAGGCCTTTTCATTTCATGTCTCTTTGGAAGTGGTTTTACCCGGGGATGCGAGTAAAACGTTTTTTACTCATAGTCTTAGCAGGAATCATTTTAATGGCAGTGGGCTTAATTTTTCTTATCGACTTATCAAGATTTTTATGGATTAAAAATCAAATAAGGAATTTGTTTGTATATTATCAAATTGCTCCACATATTTCTGGTTTTATTTTAGTTATTATTGGTTCTGCACTTGTTATTCTGGGTATCTCAAATATGAACCGTTCTATCTTAAAAAGAATTATTCCTCAGCAAATTGACCAGATTCCTGAGATTATTTATTTACAAAGAAAACTGGAAAAAGGACCACATATAGTTGTAATCGGAGGAGGAACTGGTCTTCATACTCTGTTAAGAGGGCTGAAAAATTATACCAGCAATATTACTGCAGTGGTAACTGTTTTTGATAGCGGAGGTAGCTCAGGCCAATTGAGGGATGAATTGGGAGTTCTGCCGCCGGGTGATATTAGGAATTGCCTTGTTGCCCTTTCCGAGAAGGAATCTTTGATGACCAAATTATTTCAATATAGATTCAAAAATGGCAGTTTACAGGGGCATAGTTTTGGTAATTTATTTATTACTGCTATGTCTGAAGTTAGTGGAGATTTTCCGAAAGCTGTGGAAAAATCAAGTGAAATTCTGGCTATACGGGGGAAAGTGCTGCCCTCTTCAATAGATGATGTAGTTTTGTGTGCCCAATTAAAGAACAAGACATTAATCAAGGGAGAAAACAACATTTCAAAAAGCAAAGATAGAATCGAAAATATTTTTATTCAACCATCTTCTGTTTTACCCTTACCTGAGACCATGCAGGCTATCAGAGAAGCTGATTCTATTATTCTTGGTCCCGGAAGCCTCTATACAAGCATTATTTGTAATTTATTGGTGAAGAATATACCAGAAGCGATATGCCAATCAAATGCACTTAAAATTTATATCTGTAATGTAATGACGCAGACTGGAGAAACGGATAAGTTTACAGTATCGATGCATCTAAAGGAATTAATAAAATATTTACATCAAAACTGTATTGATTATGCTTTAGTTAATAAATCGATATTAAGTAAAAAAATTGCCGCAAAATACCAGAAAGAGGGTGCCTATGTAGTTAAGGATGATTTACAAGCTAGGTTTGGTAATCGAACAAACATTATCCGGCAGGAATTATTATCGCAACACAATTATGCCCGACATGATTCTGATAAAGTAGCTAAATTAATTATGGAAATTATTCATAAGGAGAAAAAGTAACAGAATGTATTTTTCTTCCCTGGTAAAACAGGAATTAGCACGGGTTATGCCTGAAAATATATTAGAGCAAAAAGGAGAATTATTGGCTTTTATTAGATTGAAGGGACTAATCAGTCAATCTGATGAAACTTTGTCAATTATTCTGGAAAATCCAGTTATGATTAAGGTTGTTTATTTTTTATTTAAAAAAGTATTTAACTATGAAGTGACAATTGATACTATTAGAAAAAGAAATAAAAAAAAGATTTATCTTATAACTGTACCGGATTCTAAAAAAACAAAATATATTTTAGATGAATTCAGTTTGAAGGCAGATTCACAGGGGAAAGTAATTGAAAAGCGAAAAATGGTAATTAGTAGAAATAAAATGTTTACTGAAAAAATTTCTCCCAGGGCATTTTTGCGTGGAGCTTTTTTGGCAGAAGGTTTTGTAAATGATCCCGAAAGGATGTACCATCTGGAGATATCATGCTACCGTAGAGAGGAAGCTGAAATTATACACGATATTTTAGAAAGTGCTTCTTTTTCTGCAAAAATAAGCCGTTGGCAGAAAAAGTGGGCTGTATATATAAAAAAAAGTGAACAAATTTTTGAGTTTTTGAGATATATTGGTGTGCAAAGGGCTTTACTAAATTTTCAGGATATTATTGCCAGGAAAGATCTTTTAAATACAATTAACCGATTGGTTAATTGCGAAACAGCCAATTTAGATAAGACAATTCTTTCAGCCTCCCGACAATTATTATATATTGATATTGTTAAACAACATATTGGATTGGACAATTTATCGCCTAACCTGACAGAAGTAATCGAGGCTAGGTTGGATCATCCTTATGCCAGTATTCAGGAACTTGCTAATATTGTTGGTGGTAGTATTTCTAAATCAGGGATTTTTCATCGTCTTAAGAAAATTAAACAATTGGCTGAATGCTATTTGACAGAAGAGGTTTATCCATTAGGAAACAGATATAATAATGAGTAGTATATTTATAAAAGAAAAGTTCGATTTTTGTTTTTCTGGATAAACAATTTAAATCATGTTATAATATTTTGTCATTGTTACAGCCTTATTATAGATAAATTGGGGGAATGTCAATGGATCAGCGAATGACCCTGGAACAAAGACAAGTATTACATCTAACACCGCAGATGCGACAGTCTATTAAAATATTACAAATGGATGTAATCGAATTAAATAATTGGCTGGAGAAGGAATCACAGGATAATCCTGTTTTAGAAGTAGAATGGAATCAAACTAAAGAAAAAGATAAGGAATTTAGTCGAAACGAATATGAAGACAAAGACATTTCGAAAGAATATTTAAACAGATCGCTATTTTCTTATTATTCAGACCGGAAAGATTTAATAAAAGATAAGCCTTTGTCTGTCGATTATGGGAAATATTCTCAGTATACTATTTCGCAGAACATTACATTGCATGAACACCTTATGTTGTGTTTAAAGCTGATTGTAGATAATGATATAGATTATAAAATTGGCGAATACCTGATAGGCAATATAGATCAAAACGGTTATTTAGGCATCAGTTGCTTGGAAATCTCAATGGATTTGAATATTCCGGAGAAAAGGGCTAAAAAGGTATTGGCAATGATACAAAATTGCTCAATACCGGGTTTGGGGGCAAGGAGCCTAAGGGAATGCCTTTTACTTCAGCTTAAATACCTGAAACTTGAAAATAAAAATATTATTAAAAAGTTAATCACTTCTTACCTGAACGAATTATCACAAAAAAATTTTAATAGAATTTGTAAAGAATTGCATTTATCCAATTATGAAATACAGCAATTTTTGGATATTATTGTAAAAAACTTTGATCCTAAACCAGGTAGAATTTTTTATCAAAATAGTGAGTTGAGTTTTTTGATTCCCGATATTGTGATAAAAAAAGTTGACGACAAATACGAAATTGTGGAAAATAAAACTTACTTTCCATCAATTAGAATAAATTCTCTTTATAAGAATATTTTATTGGAAGATAGTACAAAAGGAGATGCCAAAATTGGAGAATCCTTTTTAACCGAAAAGGGGAGTGAGCATCAAAAAACACTAAAATATTTAGAAAAAAAAATGAATTCAGCACGCTGGATTATTCGATGTGTGGAACAAAGAAGAAAAACCGTTCTTGATATAACACGGTTTATTGTTGATTATCAGAAGGAGTTTTTGAAAAAAGGAGTTGCCTATCTAAAACCATTATCTATGCAGAAAGTGGCAGATGGTAGGCTTACATGAATCAACGGTTTCACGGGCTATTAACGATAAAAAGATTCAGCTTCCCCGGGGATTCTATGATATGAAGTATTTTTTTTCAAAAGGGTTGCCACAAGAGAAAAATGAAGCTATATCAAATGAGAGAATAAAAAGTATAATCAAAAATTATATTGAAACGGAAAATTCTTATTCCCCCCACTCTGATCAAGATATAGCTGATTTATTAAAAAAGAAAGATAATATTCAGATAGCACGAAGAACAGTTACCAAATATCGCAAATTACAAGGGATATCTTCTGCAAAAATGCGCAGGAGATATAGAGAAGAAAACAAAAAATAATATAAATACAAGGAGGGACAAAGCATGAGTATAAAAGTTGGAATTAACGGATTCGGAAGAATTGGCAGAAATGTTTTTAGAGCTGCATTACACGACCAAAATATTGATTTTGTGGCGGTAAATGATATTACGGATGCCAATACATTAGCACATCTTCTAAAATATGATTCGGTGCATGGTATTTTAAAAGATGAGGTCAAAGTTAAAAATGATGTAATTGAAGTAGCTGGAAGAGAGATAAAGGTGCTAAGTGTTAAGGATCCGGCCAGTTTGCCCTGGAAAGATTTGGGAGTTGATATAGTTATAGAGGCAACTGGTTTGTTTAGAGATAAAGAAAGCGCTGGCAAACATTTATCTGCCGGTGCAAAAAAGGTTATTATTACTGCACCTGCTAAAGGAGAGGACATCACAATCGTTATCGGTGTTAATGAGCAAGATTATGATGATACAAAACATCACATTATTTCTAATGCATCTTGTACTACGAATTGTTTAGCCCCTGTAGTAAAAGTTCTGCATGATACCTTCGGAGTAGAGAAAGGTATTATGTCAACAATACATTCTTATACCGCCGATCAAGTACTTTTAGATGGGCCACATAAAGACTTTAGAAGAGCTAGGGCAGCCGCTCTTTCAATGGTTCCTACAACAACCGGTGCAGCAAAGGCTGTTACTCTTGTTATGCCTGAATTAAAAGGAAAATTGAACGGAATGGCTTTCAGGGTGCCTACTCCTAATGTGTCCGTTGTGGATTTATCAGTCTGGTTAAAAGAAGAAGTAACTGCAGAACAGATTAACCAATCTTTGCAAGAAGCAGCTAAGGGACATCTGAAAGGCATTTTAGATTACAATGAACTACCTCTGGTTTCTACAGATTATAATGATAATGCCTTTTCATCTATCGTTGATGGCTTATCCACCATGGTTGTTGATGGCAACATGGCTAAAGTTGTTTCCTGGTATGATAATGAATGGGGTTATTCCTGTAGAATCGCAGACCTTGTTAAGTATATATCAAAATAATCTTAGATTGTTAGAAATATTTTAAAAAAAGAAACTATATAACATTAAGGGTTAGACAGGGAAATAGTTAGTAGGAAGAGCGTATTGCTCTATATCGATTTCCCTGTCTGGTCTATTATTTTTGGAGGATAAAATAATGCGCAAACCATTGATTACCGGAAATTGGAAAATGAACAAAACAATTACCGAGAGTATTTCTCTGATAAAGGAACTGGTTGATTTTGTTAAAGGATATCAAGAGACAGAAATTGTCATATGCCCTCCATATACTTCATTATGGGTAACCAAGGAATTAATTCAGGATACAAATATCCTTTTGGGTGCCCAGAATATGTATTTCCAGGATGAAGGTGCTTATACGGGAGAAATATCAGCCAGCATGTTACAGAATATTGGCTGTGATTATGTAATAGTAGGCCATTCTGAAAGAAGGGAATATTTTCATGAAAGTTCTCAGGAAGTAGCCTGGAAGGTTCGGCAGGCACTTTCTTTTGGAATTAAACCTATTATCTGCGTAGGGGAAAAATTAGAGGAAAGAGAATCCGGTTCAGCCAGAGAAGTTGTCAAAGAAGAGATAGAAGCGATATTTGAGGTACTTAAATCTCAAGATGCCCCTGGCGTTGTTTTTGCTTATGAGCCTATATGGGCTATCGGTACCGGCAAATCAGCAACTTCAAAGGATGCAAATGATATGATTCAATATATTCGTAATCTCTTAAAAGAAAAATATAGTGAAAAAATTGCTGAACAGATAAGAATATTGTATGGTGGAAGTGTTAAACCTGAAAATATCAAGGAACTAATGGCTGAGTCGGATATAGATGGTGCCCTGGTAGGTGGTGCAAGTTTAAAAGCACTAGCTTTTTCACAATTGGTAAAATTCAGGGAATAATTGCTCAGGCAATAAGAAGATAATATTTTTATAATTATATAAATTAAATTTTGCAAGGTATCAGGAATTACGCTCTTGCTATCTTGATTCGATGTTATAAATATGTTATGATTCATAAGCACATGAATAGTTTGACGTAATAATTAAAGGTATAAAAATTACAAAGGAGAGGATAGCTAATGCCGACATGGTTAATGCTTATACAAATTGCTACAAGTATAGCGCTTATTGGTGTCGTATTATTTCAGTCTAGGAAAGCCGGCCAAGGTGGTGGAATTTTTGGCGGCGGAACATTTGCTGATCATAGAGGGAGAAAAGGCAAAGAAGTACTTTTGCTTAAAATAACGACTGCAATTGCAGTTCTGTTTATGTTTTCTTCTATCATGATTAGTATTTATAGATAGGGAAAAGGATATAAAAATAGCAATGAACCAGTTTATTAATTCAACCACTGAAATAAAACACTATAAAGTTGACCCTAATAGAAAATTATTTTCTGCTAATCACGATGAAATTGAAAAAGGATTAACTACAGATGTATATTTTATACGGGCTTTGGAGATTCTTAAATATTTAAAATTAGATAATACTAGTGTTACAGCCGAAATATTTGCCAGGAAAAAAGGTATTTTTGCCGGTGCCCAGGAAGCATATAATTTGTTGAAGGATAAAAATATTAACCTCTGGTCACTTAAAGAGGGAGATTCTTTTCTTCCCAAAGAGACAGTAATGAGAATACAAGGTCCTTATAAGGAATTTGGAGTTTTTGAAACAATAGTTTTGGGAATCCTGGCCAGCAGCTCTGCTTGGGCTACTGCAGCCAGAGCATGTCATGATGTTGCCCGTGGTAAAAAAATTATTTGTTTTGGGTCACGACATATTCATCCTGCTGTTGCCCCTGTAATGGAAAGAGCCGCTATTATTGGAGGCATTGATGGAGCCAGTTGTGTTCTAGGGGCTAAACTGATGGGACAGGAACCCCAAGGTACTATTCCTCACACTGTAATTATCATATCTGGAGATACAGTAAAAGCAGCAAAAGCATATAATAATTGTACTCCTAAAAATGTTCCTCGGGTTATTTTGATTGATACTTTTAAAGATGAGGCAGAAGAGTCCATAAGGGTAGCAAATGCATTAGGTAAAGATCTCCTGGGTGTTCGACTTGATACACCAAGCGAGCGAGGAGGAGTTTCTCCTGATTTGGTAAAGGAAGTAAGGGCACGATTAGACCAAGCAGGTTTTTCATATGTTAAAATATTTGTATCTGGTGGAGTTACTCCCGAGAGGATTAATATGCTAAGCCAAGAAGCAGTTGATGCCTTTGGTGTAGGTAGTTATATCAGTGATACATCTCCAATTGATATGACTCTTGATATTAAAGAAGTAGAAGGAAAGCCGATTGCTAAAAGAGGAAGAATACCTGGCAAGATTGAGAATAAAAAACTGGTTAAATTAATTTAGTATCAAGTATCGAGTATATAGTATCAAGTGAATACGGGAGTAATTGTAAGCAACTAAGAAACTAAAATTATAAATTTTTGGTTTTTTGAACAAAACAGTAATTGGTACTCTATTCGAATAATTTTTAGGTAGAATTTTAAAATTTGAATAAGTATAATGAATAAATTTATTTATAATTAATCGAAAATTTATAGTATTTAAGTATTTATATTATAGGTATTTATCAGTATTTATTTTTTTTCCTCGATACCTGATACTCCATAGTTAATACTGTTTTTAGACTCAATACTCGATACTAAAAAATGCCGGGATGGCGGAATAGGTAGACGCGCCAGCTTGAGGGGCTGGTGGGCAAATTGCTTGTGGGGGTTCAAATCCCCCTCCCGGCACCACTGTTTTTTTGAGTATAAAAAATAAATAGAGTATAAATATGTTTTTAGGGGAGGTTTATACTTCCTTTTTTAATGTAGTTAAGTATTCATTCCTACATTCTTATCTTAAAAGAAGAATAAAATCTAATGCATGAGAGATCTGTTGCTAATAATTTATTAAGTATTGTTTTAGAGAAGGCGATTATTGCTGGTAAGCAAAAAGAAGTGGAGTTAATTCGTATTGTTATGGGAGAATTTACCATGATTAATGAGGAGCTTTTAGTGTCTGCCTTCTACCAATTATCAAAATCAACAGTGGCAGAAAAAGCAAAGATTGAGATTACCCACTCCCCCTTAAAAGGCAAATGTCAGGATTGCCAAAAAGAATTTACCTTGAATAAAGAGTATTTTAAATGTCCTTATTGTGGAAGTAGCTCAATTCAAATTATTAGTGGAGATGAGTTATTTATCCAAGATATTCAGTTAAATGATAATGATTTTTGTTAAATAAATTGCATGTAACAGTTCAAATATGGTATAATTTTTGAAGTATTTTTGTATTACCATAGTTTTATAATATAACATTGAAAAATTTGTGTAAATATCTTCAGAGAAAAAAATATTTAAAGAAGTATTGTTAGAAATACAAAAAGAAATTAAAGACTTAAAGTGAGGTGAAGTGATGATTGGTTTTATTGCGAGTTTTGTATTAAGTTTTTTTGCTTATTTATTTTTAACTGCCAATCAGGGAGATATTCTAGGTTTGTGGAGTCAATATGAAATGATTTTTGCAGTAATCATTTCCTTGATTGTGGCCATGATTTCGACAAAGGTCTTGTTTCAGAAAAAACGTTACCGTTTACTTAACCCATTGAGATGGGTTATTTTTTTGTTTTACTTGATTGGCCCTTTCTTTATTGCTATGGCTAAAGCTAATATTGATGTTGCCTATCGGGTTATTACCGGTAAGATTAACCCTGGTATTGTAAAAATATCTCCTAATTTGAAGAGTGATGCAGCTATTACCTTATTGGCAAACTCTATTACCTTAACACCCGGAACATTAAGTGTGGATATTGATGAAAGTAATAATGATCTCTATATACATTGGATTAATGTTACCAATCTTAAACCCGCGATAGAGGATATTTGTGGTAGTTTCCCAACCTGGGCTAGGAGGATTGCAGAATGACTCAATTATTTAATATTTTTTTGATTACATCCGTATTATTGTTGCTCTTTATGTTGATTTCTTTGTTTCGTCTTGTTTTAGGGCCAACAGTACCGGATCGTGTAGTAGCTCTGGATACCATTAATACATTGATAATTGCCGGAATGATATTATTTGGCGCAGCAATGGAAGAAGTGATATATATTGATGTTGCAATTGTATATGCATTATTATCATATATTGCCACATTATATATTGCAAAACATATGGAGAGGAGGTCGAAAGATAAGTGACAGTTTTATCTATTATATTATTTATATTTCTGATAATTGGAATATTCTTTAATGGATTGGGTTCCATTGGACTTATGAGGTTCCCGGATGTTTACACCAGACTACACGCAGCCACAAAATGCACTACTTTTGGGTCCATATTTACCTCGTTGGCGGTTATCATTTTTGGTTTTTATTTTTGGAAAGTAAGCGGTGACTCAAAGTACGGTGTTCTGGCATTACATACTATTGTAGCCCTGGGTTGTTTGATTATAACCAATCCAACCGGAGCCCATGCAATTGCCCGGGCTGCTCATCGTAGTGGTGTTATGCCCAAACAGGCAGTAATCGACGAATTAAAGGAGGCAGACTTAAAATGAGTTTATTGGTAAGTTTTGCCCATATCGCCGTATTGGTGATTATGATCATTGCGGCATTTTTGGCAGTTATGTTTAAAGATTTATTACCTGCAGTTATTGCTCTAGCTGTTGTTAGTTTATTGCTTTCACTGGAATTTTATTTATTACATGCACCGGATGTAGCAATCGCGGAAGCCGGGATTGGAGCAGCTTTAACGATGGCAATCTATATTTTTGCAATAAGAGCAACCAGAAAGTGAGGGGTGAGATAATGAAAAAATCAATTTTTGCGATAGCCTTAGTTTTTTTTGTGGCTTTTATGATTGTAGCAGCTTTTGGCATGAGGCTTTTTGGAGAACCAATTATTAGTGAAATGGATGATTATTATATTCAAAATGCCCAGGCTGAAACAGGAGCTAATAATGTAGTCACTACTATTGTTTTTGATTATCGAGGTTTTGACACACTTGGAGAAGCCACTGTCTTATTTACGGCTGTACTGGGTATTACTGCATTATTCAGGGAGGCGGCTAAATGAAAAATGAAATGTCTCGCATTGTTAGAACAGTGACAACGCTGATTTATGGATTTATCATTGTTTATGGCTTTTATGTCATTGCACATGGTCACCTAACCCCTGGCGGGGGTTTCCAGGGTGGAGCAATTGCTGCTTCAGCCTTTGCTTTATTGGTGGTAACTTATGGTGATCAGGGAGTTAAAGATTTTTTAAAAAAAGATATTCTTTCTCTGGTTGAAAGCACCGGACTTGTCCTCTTTATTGCCTTTGCCTTTTTTGGCCTGGGTGTAACTTTCTTTTATAATTTTATGGCAAACAGCGGAGGATTATTTGGTAATTCAGCCATTATCGGTATTAATCCAGGTGACCTCAACACAGGTGGTACCATACCGATTATGAATATTGCTGTTGGCCTAGAAGTCTTAGCAGCATTGGGAGTCATTATTCTAACTATGTCTGCAGGATCAAAAAATACAAAGAAAAAGGAGAATTCGTAATATGATTGGAAATTTTCCTTATGTTGCAGTTGCGATTTTGATAGGATTGGGTTTCTACACTCTAATATTTAAGAAGAACCTGATAAAAATTGCCATAGGCATAACATTGATTGAGTGCGGTGCTAATTTATTTCTCATTACCCTGGGATACAGAAAGGGATCGGTTGCACCTATATATACGCAAGCACCGGAGGGAATGAATATGGTTTTACCAACTCCTCAGGCCTTGACTCTAACCAGTATTGTTATTGGTGTAGCAACGACTGCTCTGATTCTTTCTATTGCTATGATTATTTATAAAAAATACGGAACGATAAATACCGATGAAGTGAGGAGGTTAAAAGAATGAGCAGCATTTTGACACATTCTCCTGCCTTAGTAATGGCTTTGCCTCTATTAGCAGCCTTTTTAACGCCTGTTGTAGGTCGTTTTAATCGAAAGATATTAGGCTGGTTTATATCAGCTATATTGGGGTTGACTCTGGGAATTACTATATTGATGGCTATTCAGATACTTACTAATGGTTCGATGATTTATGTTTTTGGTGGAGGTGACGCCGGATTAACCCTACCCTCTGGTTATACTGTGCCCATACGAATCATTTTTCATATTGATGGTATGGGAATATTTATGGGATTAATTACTGCAGTTGTTTCTTTTTTGGCAGCTATTTACTCTTTGTCTTTTATGCAAAAAGAGAGTGGACTTGAAAAGTATTATGCTCTTTTGCTTTTATTGGCAACCGGAATGTTTGGAATGGAATTTACTGGAGACATCTTTAATTTTTTTGTTTTCCTGGAAATCGCTTCAATTTCTTCAGTTGCTTTGATTGCTTTTAGAAGTAATTTTTCCGGAGAACCGGCTGAAGCTGGTTTTAAATATATGGTGGTAAGTTCAATATCTGCATTAATGGTATTATTTGCAATAGGCTTATTTTATGGTCAATATGATGTTTTAAACATGGCTACCATTGCCAGTGTTATGCAATTTACTCAGCTGGATAAAATTGCCCTGATACTTTTGGTAACAGTTTTGTCAATGAAAGCCGGATCAGTTCCTATGCATATGTGGACTCCTGATGCCTACTCGGAAGCACCCGCAGCTATTACTATGGTTTTGGTTGCTGCCAGCCAGGCCAGTTTGTATGCTCTTTTTAGGGTATGTTTTTCTTTATATAATATTTCCTTGAATACTGTAACCATTGGATGGATTATTATTATCCTCGGTGTATTATCAATGTTTATTGGTGTTACCATGGCAATAATTCAAAAAGACATAAAACGCTTAATGGCTTATCATGCTATTTCTCAGACTGGTTATATGCTTTTAGGAGTAGGTGTAGGCCTGGCTGTTCTGGCTAATCCTGTAGCCCTGAACAGTTTCGGTATCAAGGCTATGGAAGGTAGTATCTTTCATATTATGAATCATGCAATGTATAAGGGACTATTATTTTTAACAGCAGGCGCTTTGTTTTATAGAACAGGTACCAGAGATTTAAATAAAATGGGTGGTTTGGCAAATAATATGTTTTATACCACTATATTTTTTATTATAGGTGCTGCTGCTATTGCGGGAATACCGCCATTTAATGGTTTTGCCTCAAAATTGATGATTTATGAATCTGTCTATAAATTTAATCCCTTATTATCAATCATTGCCATGTTAGTTAGCATTTTAACTTTGGCTTCTTTCGTAAAAGTTTTTCACAGTGCTTTCTTAGGTCCAAAACTTGAGCAATATAAAAAGGTTCAGGAAGTCCCGAAAAGTATGCTATTTGCAATGGCTACTCTGGCCTGTATCATCGTTCTTTTTGGTTTATTTCCCGATGTCATTGTTAAAAATTTAGTTCATCCTGCAGTTATGGCATTAATTAATCAAACAAACTATACTGCAACTATATTGGGAGGAATTTAATATAATGATAGGTTTATTAGAAACAGGAAGCGGTTATTGGAATGCTATTACATGGGTAATAATGGTAATAGCTGTTGGAGCTGCTGTTATTTGGTTAAGAAACCATGGAGAAGATAAATATAAAAAAGACACAGATCAGACAAAACCTTTTCTTTCAGGAAATCCTGAAATAAGCAAAGAAGATTCCCATGTTAGTGCTAGTCATATCTACTGGGGGTTTACCGAAGCATTAAAGCATTATTATCAACCTTTAATAAAGTTACATACAGGAAATATTAATGATTATAGTGGCTGGATTGTTTTGGTAATGGCTATTATTTTTATTGTAGTAGGAGTGAGTTAATTCAATGAAGTTAGATAAATATTTAGATCGTTCTTTATGGGTATTCCATTTGAATACAGGTTCATGTAATGGTTGTGATATTGAAATTGTTGCCTTATTAACACCAAGATATGATGTAGAAAGATTTGGTATTAAGCTGGTAGGCAGTCCCAAGCATGCCGACGTATTGCTGGTTACGGGCCCGGTTAACAGAAAAATGTTACCAAGATTAAAATTAATATATGAGCAGACTCCTGATCCAAAAGCTGTAATAGTTGTAGGAACTTGTGGGACCAGCGGAGGTGTTTTTTATGATTCTTATAATATTGTAGGTCCTGTCGATAAACATATTCCAGTAGATGTATATGTTCCCGGCTGTCCAATCAGACCCGAAGCAATAATCGATGGAGTTTTAAAAGCCTGGCTAAAATTGGAAAGGGTAAGAGGTGCCTCCGCATCTTCTGCAGAAAAAGTGCAAAAGACAAGTGCATGAGAAATGCAGGTAATTTAATTGATTGATATTATAATATAACATAAAGGTTTGGTGAGGATATGGAATATATGAGTCCGAAAGAATTATTATCTTTTCTGAAAAAAAATTTAAAAGAATCTATTTTAGATAGCCGTATTGATACAAATAAAGAGGGAATCAAGCAAGAAGAATTTAATAATATCTGGTTAGAAGTTGAGCAGAGTAAATTTAGGGATACTATAAAATTACTTGCTACTCTACAATATCCTCATATTGCGATTATTGCTGGAAATGATACCGGTGAATCAATTGATTTGCTCTATCTTTTTTCAATTTACTATGGAGAGAAATTTAAAGAAATTTCTATCAATATAAAGGTAAGCTTAGATAGAAAAAAACCATCAATTGGTACTATTACTGATTTAATTCCCGGTGCACAAACAACAGAAAGGGAAACAAAAGAAATGTTTGGGGTGGAATTTGTAGGGCTACCGGATATGCATAATATATTCTTACCGGAAGATTTTCCAAAAAACGTCTTCCCCTTTAGAAAAAATGAAAAAGGTTTGGATGAACTTGTTCAAAATGAAAGTTGAGGTGACAAAAAGTGAGTAAATCAACATATAAAGTTCCTATTGGTCCCATTCATCCATCATTAGAGGAACCTATGACTTTTAATTTTGAGATCTCTGGGGAAAAGATTAAATCAATTGATTTGGCGCCCGGAGACAATCATAGGGGCATCGAATTTATGGGTAGAAATAGAAATATAATTCAGATTATCTATCTTGCAGAAAGAATTTGTGGTATTTGTTCTGCTTCTCATCCTTTCGCCTTTTGCCGGGCTGTCGAAAATGCAGCTGGAATCAGCGTTCCACCCAGAGCAGAATATATACGGGTCATTATAGCAGAATTAGAGCGCATTCATTCACATATTCTTTGGGCAGGAGTTGCTGCTCATGAGCTAGGTTTTGACTCGGTATTGTATCTTTCCTGGAAGGTACGTGAAGAAGTCATGGATATATTGGAAATATTAACCGGGAACCGGGTTAATTATGGAATGTTTATGATTGGTGGAGTAAGAAGGGATATTTCTAAAGAGCAAATTCCACGTATCGAAAAAACAATAGAATATTACAAGGAAGCCTATCAAAAATTAGAAGATGTTTTTTTACAGGACCCGAGCATTGCCATAAGAACCAAAAATGTTGGCGTTTTGACCTATGAAGAGGCCTTGAATTTAGCTAGCGTAGGTCCAACAGCAAGAGCTTCAGGCGTTAAGAAGGATGTTAGACAAGATCAACCATATTCTGCTTATGCAGATATGGATATCAAGGCTATTACTCCTGACATGTTTTCAGGAAAAGTTAATGGTGATGTTTATGACAGGATTATTGTTAGAGTTCTGGAAGTCAAGCAATCTGTTGAAATTATAGAATATTGTTTAAACCATTTGCCTGATGGAGAAATATTATCTGAGAAAAAAATTGCCAAGTTGTTGGGTATATTAAAGAAAGCCGAAGGTGAAGGTGTTGGCAGACATGAAGCTCCCCGGGGTGAAGTTATCCATTATGTAAAACTGGGTGAAGGAGAAAGCCCAGAAGTCTGGAAAGCCAGGGCTCCTACTTATAATAATCTAATGTCCTGGGTACCTATGCTGCAAAATCAGGAAGTTGCCGATATACCCATTGTCGTTGCTTCAATTGATCCCTGCATAGGATGTATGGATAGAGCTACTCTTGTTGATGCAAACACTTATCAGAAACAGGTATTAACAAGAGAAGAATTGAGAAAATTAAGTATTGAAAAAACCAGGAGGATGATGCAATGAGTGGAAGCGGTATGTTGATTTTTCTTCTTAAAATTGTTGGTGCGTTAGTCATAGCTGTCCTGGGAGTAATTATCGGGCTATTTTACAAGGGTGTTGACCGAAAATTGGCAGCATTAATGCAATCTCGAGTAGGGCCTCCCATTCGACAACCTTTTCTTGATTTTTTTAAACTAATGGTAAAGGAAAATATTGTCCCGGAGAATGCTGTGCCATGGGTTTTTAATGGTGCACCAGTTCTTGCCCTTGTTTCAACGGTTACTATTTTATATTATATTCCCTTTGCCTCCATACCTGCTTTACTGGGAGACTCGGGTGATTTGATATTGATTGCTTATCTTTTAGCCTTACCTGCTATTGCTTTGGTAGCTGGAGGTTTTTCATCTGGATCAACTTATGCCAGCATCGGTGCTCAAAGAGAGATGGTCATGATGATGAGTTATGAACTACCTTTAGTAACGACCATTATTGCATTAGGATGGCGATTGAGCCTGGCCTATCCTGGAATAAATGTGTTTTCCTTAGAAATATTGAGTGCTAATCCTATTTGGAATATAGTTGGACCATTAGGCTTTATAGGGGCTTTCTTTTTACTGTTTACCCTTGCCATTGTAACTCCGGCAGAATTATCTATTGTTCCTTTTGATATTCCAGAAGCGGAAACAGAGCTGGCGGGTGGTATACTGGTGGAATATTCCGGTCGTAATTTGGCCTTGTTTGAATTAGCCAATGCCGTTAAAATGGTTGTAATGGCTTCTTTGACAGTTGTTCTATTTTTTCCTTATAATATTGCCCAGTTATTTTCCGTTAGTGGTTTTCTGGCCACAATTATCGATATACTATTCTTTTTTGTAAAATTGTTTGTTGTAATATTTTTTGAGGCAACATTTATTCGGGTTGCAGTAGCTCGTTTAAAAATAAATCAAGCCTCCGTAAGCTACTTGATATTTCTCTCTACAATTGGCTTGATGGGCTTGTTGTTAATAGCTATTGATTATATAATATAGTACGAGGTGAAAAGTATGCCAACTCCAATGGGATTTGAATTAATCAGGCAGTTATTTCATAAACCGGCAACTAATTGTTTTCCTGTAAAATATTATCCTGATAAAACTACAGTTACAGAACTTATGAAAAAGGTTCAGGATGGTGAGGTTAAAATTAATTCACCGGTAGAAATACCAGAAAAATTTAGAGGAAAAATTATCTATGAGCGAGAAAAATGCATTGGTTGCAAGCTTTGTGTCAGAGTTTGTCCTTCACGTGCAATACAATTTCTTCCTGAAGAGAAGAAAATAAAAATAAGAATTGACCGTTGTATCTTTTGCTCGCAATGTAATGATGTATGTCCGGTAAATTGTTTGCATATGTCTGAAAACTTTCTTCTGGCAAACGAAGATCGTTTTGACTCAGAAATGATTGTTGAATAAGACATTTAATATAAAATATAAAAATATTTTTTAAAACAGATAAGTATTTTTGATGAATACCACGTTAAAAAACGTGGTATTCATTTTTTAGAAGTTAATTTTACTAGAGTTGTTTGATTTCTTCTAAGCGATTTTCTTTTAACAATCTGATTATTATGTAACAACTTTTTAATACCGTTTTGCTCAAATTCTCACCTAGTTTAGTAGAGAGAGGCTGAATTCCGATTAATATAACTTTTTGACAATATGGCGCTAGGTATTCTATTAGAAAATGAAGCGGCATTGAATGGGTGGATAGTTGAAGAGAAACGATTTTATCATAGGGAATTATTCGGAAATTTCCTGCTTCAAGGTTCATCCAGGCAATATCAATTATGACAAGTAGTTGCGGATGAATTTTCTTAATTGATGAGGTATAATTTTCGGGTGCAGATTTCCCATCCAGACTAATCCAAGAGCAGTGTTGAAAGTTTTGTGCAATAAAGGAACCTGCTCCATCATCGCTTCTTAAAGGGTTTCCTGTACCCAGTAAAATATTTTTAGGTTGTTTTGTCATAAAATGAATTTCCTTTTTAAGAATTATAAAATATCATAACACAAAAATGAATAGAAAAAATATAAAATATTTTTTTGTAAATTAGTATAAAAATTTGCAGGAAACTATAAAGAATTGTAATATTATAAAAGGATATTTAATTTAATTCTATTTTTAGAAATAAGAAATTAGTAATACTATACTATTTTACAGAATTGTTCTGAAAAAATATATTGCTAAAAAAGTATTAGCAGCATAATAATTTTAAGAAATCATTTAGAATTATTATCATGATTTAAAGGGGGTATGTATTTTTGAGACGGTCAAGGCGGATTTATAAACGAAAGTCCAGAAGCAACCTGGAAACTTTAATTATTTTGGTTGGTGCAATTATTATCTTATCCGTTGCTTTTTACATGGCAAAAGAAAAAAGTTATTTACCTCCCGATGAAATAACAATTGAAGAACAAGATAATTTTGAAGAAGAAACCGTGCAGAAAAGTGAAGCCGATCAAGAAACCATAGATGAATTCTTAAGTCAAAGTACTCCTGCCCAGGTAGGTTCAGATGAGCAGGTAGCGTTGAAGCAACCCGAAGTCAGTCCTGCACAAGAACAAGGAAGGGATGCTGAAGCAGAGGTGCCAGTTCAGTCAACGGAGCAGTCTTTAGAAAGAGAGAGTAACATTATAGAAAATCAGGTGGTCGCCGAAGAAAAAGAACCAGAACAAACCTATACTGAAGAAACGGAATCAAACGAATCTACTATGGTATATACTGTTCAGGTAGGTTATTTTTCTGTTGAAAACAATGCCAGGGGTTTGGCAGAAGAAATTGAAAATTATGGATTTCAAACATATGTAGTAATACACGATGGTGCATATAAGGTTCAAGTGGGAGCTTACCAACGAGAAGAACAGGCTAAGGAAGCATCACAAGAATTAAAAAATATTGGTTATGAAATTTGGGTGACCCAAAGATAATTTAAATAAATAACTGATGCAAAATTATAGTCATATTTTTATATCAAAATAATGATTAATTGATTGGCTTAATTTTATTAATTTCGATAAAAAATTATTTCAAATGAAAGGATATCATACAATTAATAATAACAAGAAAAACATTCCACAAGCTACTATTCATCGTTTATCTATTTGCCATAGATGTTTGGAATTGTTTGCCGAAACAGAAAAGGGTAGAAAATTTAAAACAATTTCATCATCGGAAATTTCAGAGATAACAGGTATTAATTCTAATCAAATCCGTAAAGATTTAGCATATTTTGGAAAATTCGGGAGAAGAGGAATTGGTTATCCCGTTCAAGATCTTATAAATACCTTAGGGTATATATTAGGATCAAGCAGAAAGTGGGATATTATTATAGTAGGTGCAGGAAGCCTAGGGGAAGCATTGCTTCGTTATAAAGGCTTCCAAAAGCGAGGTTTTAGAATTAAAGCTGTATTTGATAGTGACATATCTAAAATTGGAAAAATGGTAAATGATATTAAGATTATGAATGTAAAATATATGGAAAATTATATTAAGAAAAAAAATATAAAAGTAGGCATTATAACTGTTCCTGTTTCCTCTGCACAAGAGGTTGTTGATTGTATGGTTGCTGGGGGAGTTAAGTCTATTTTAAATTTTGCTCCCATTACTCTCAAATACCCCCATTATGTAAAGGTAAATACAATAGATATTTCCGTTGAACTGGAAAGATTGGTTTATTTTTTATCCTCCGGACCCAAGATTAATGATTAAAATATTGCACAAATTCCCAGCTATGTAAGTGTAAGTATTTAAGATATAGTTGACATCGGAGTTGGGTATGTGTTAGAATTTCTTGGTGTAGCTTGTGATATTTTTCACAATATATTAACTATATTTTCAAAATAGATAATGGAATAAATAATTACTGCTTGCTAATAATTATTCCAAATCAGGGGTTTGCGATGAAAATCAGAGACATAGTGGCGATTTTAGATGCTGAAGTGTTAACAGGAGAAAGTTATCTCGATCAGGAAATCGAAGAATTTGCAGCTAGTGACTTATTGAGTGATGTTCTTGCTCTAAGTAAAGATAATTTTTTATTACTAACCAGTTTAACTTCTCAACAGGTAGTCAGGACCGCGGAAATCGCGGGAGGGATAGGGGTTGTTTTTGTTAGAGGTAAAGCCCCCGAACAAGAAGCCATTGGATTAGCCCGATCACATCATATTCCCCTTCTAATGACTTCTAAATCAACATTCGATGCTTGCTGTAAAATTGTAGAGGAAAAAAATAAACAAGAAAAATTATGACAGTATTACATTCCAGAGAAAAATTAACATTAGCCAATGAGCTGATTTATGAAATAAAAGTCAAAGACGCCATGACTAGAAAACTTATTTTTTTTAGTCAGGATGCAACTTTTCGGGAAATACAATCATCATTAAAAAAAAATAGGATATCTGGGGTTCCCATCCTGGATAAAACGAAAAATATCGTTGGCATAGTCAGCATAGATAATGTAATTACTGCGTTTGATAAAGATTATATAAATAATAAAGTAAAAAATTACATGACCAGGCAGGTAATAACAATACCTCAAAATTATTCCCTGGTCTCAGCTATTAAAAAATTTGAACATTATAAGTTTGGACGATTACCGGTAACAAAGAATGCTCGTTCTAATGAAATTATAGGTATTTTAACAATGGGTGATATTTTGAATTGTTTATTGGTAAGTATTCAAACCATTGCCGAGAAAGTTGAGAAAAAGGAAGCCCAAAATACCCGGTTATCAGAAAAAATGATTAAACAAGCCCATAAGAAACATTTACGTTTCGAAGTTAAAAAGGCAGATTTTGATAATGCAGGCAGAGTAGCTAGTATCATTCGAAAGTACCTTCAAAAATTAAATATTGACAAACAAATCCTCCGAAGAGTAGCAATTATTTGCTACGAAGCAGAGATGAACATTAATATACACTCTTTGGGTGGATATATTACTGTTGAAGTAGATGAATCGAATATTATGATTACAGCAATTGATTATGGCCCCGGTATTCCGGACGTAGAAGAGGCAATGAAACCTGGTTTCACCACTGCCTCCGAACAAATCAGGGCTTTGGGATTTGGTGCAGGTATGGGTTTGCCAAATATTAAAAAGTGTGCTGACCATCTAGATCTGGAATCTTCTATGGAGACCGGTACGATATTAAAGGCTACTATTTATTTAGGGGGGTAAAGATGAGATTAAAACAAATTGCCGACAAATGTTCTTTACAAAAAGTAGTGTTTTGTTCAGACGATGAGATAGAAACAGGTTATTGTGGAGATCTGATGTCAGATGTTATTGCCAATGCAGATAGCAGTAGTATCTGGATTACTATTCAGGCTCATAAGAACAGTATTGCAGTCGCTTTGATTAAGGATATAAAGGCAATAGTGTTTTCAAATAATGTAGAAATAAATCAGGATCTAATTGAAAAAGCCAGGGAAGAAAAAATCAATCTATTGAGAAGTGAGAAGAACTCTTTTTATATTTCCGGTATGATATACCAACTTTTGGAGGGCAATTCTGATAAAGATTGATTTACATATTCATTCTTCTCTTTCGGCATGCGGGGCTGATGAGATGTCCCCTTCTTTTATTATAAAAGAGGCAATGAAAAGCGGGTTAAAACTTATTTCTATTGCTGATCACAATGCAATAAAGCATTCTCTTTTAGCCTGCCAAATAAGCAAAAAAGAGGACATAAAAATTCTTCCTGGTGTTGAATTAACCAGTCGAGAAGAAGTACATATGCTAGCTTATTTTGATGACATAACGGCTCTTTTAAAATTAGGGGAATTAGTTGAAAGACTACTACCAGACTTGGAAAATAAACCGGAATTTTTTGGTCATCAGGTGATATATGATAATACAGGAGAGATTGTCGATTTAGACTATAGATTAAGACAATCGGCTATAAACATGAGCCTGGAGAAGTTAGTTGATGAGATACATAGACTGAAAGGCATAGCAATTCCGGCTCATATTGATAAAAATCGATTCAGTCTAAACAGTCAGCTGGGTTTTCTTGATGAAAAGGCCCCCTTTGATGCGGTAGAGGTCTCTAAATATAAGTGGCATAAAGACAAATATCAATTTGGGGATACCTTATCTGGATTCCCAGTTATTTGTGGTTCTGACAGTCATAACCCGGATGATATCGGTTTATTCTATTTGGAAGCAAACAGTGATGAATTAATTAATTTCAATATTTTAAAAAAATATTTACATGAGAGGAAAAATGAGAACTATCGCAGACCATCTTTTTGATATTTTAGAGAATTCAGTCAATGCTCATGCTAATAAAATAATGGTTACTTTTTCCTTTTGTAAAAACCTTTTTTTATGCCGTGTTATCGATAATGGGATAGCTACAAGTTTGGAAAATATAACAGATCCTTTTGTTACTTCTAGAAAAACTAGAAAAGTAGGCTTGGGCTTACCCCTTTTAAAAGCAACTACAGAAGGGACAGGTGGCTATTTAAAAATGTCTAAACTGGGAAAAAGAGCAGGAACCAGTTTGGAATTTGTCGTAAACATGACGCATATTGATGCTCGTCCTTTTGGTGATATATCGGTTGTGTTTACAGATGTACTTCGTAGCTGGCCTGGTATTGATTTTGAGATAATCGTCCTTAAATCAAAGGAGGAGAAAAAAATATTAGATACTATTGAATTAAAAGAACTTTTAGATGTCAATATTTTACAGGATATAGAAATATTAAATTTTGTTAAAGAGCAATTGAGAAAAGAATTACTTAAAATTGGCATAAATCAGCAATTTGGTGTTTCCTAAAAAATCACATTACTTAAGATTACAGACTATTTATTAAAAATTGTTAAGGAGGAATAGATACCAGGAATGAAGAATTTAGAGGAATTAAAACAGATAAGGGAGAGAGTTCGTAGAAACCTTGATATGCGATCAGGAGACTTTGGAGTGAAGATAATTGTATGTCTGGGAACCTGTGGTATCGCTGCTGGAGCGAGGCAGACCATGAATAAGTTAGCTGATTTAAGTGCTCAAAGCGGCAGATCTGATATTGTTATTTCTACTACCGGATGTGCTGGTTTTTGTGAACAGGAACCTATGATTAAAGTCCAGGAAAAAGATAAAGAACCGGTTACCTATGGTCATGTTGATGTTGCTGCTGCCGAAGAAATTTTTAACCAACATGTCTTAAAAGGGAATATCGTTGAAAAATATTTATTTTCAAAGGGAGAATAATTATGACAACCAAGATTCAGGAAAAAGAACTATCACAGGAAGAAAAATATCAAAAACTGAAAGAGTTTATAAAAATAACAGTGATAAAAAGGATTTCTTATTCCGGTATTACACAAAGCTCAGGAAATTTTTGGCTATTTACCGGCTGAAGTCCGTGAATTTGTAGCCGAAAAAATGAATATACCGGTAAGCATGGTTATGGGTGTAGTAACTTTTTATTCTTTCTTTAGAATGAACCCAGTAGGCAGGCATACTATAACTGTTTGCATGGGCACAGCCTGTTATGTTAGGGGAGCCAAGAAGATAATGGAGGCAGTTGAAAAGACATTGGACATTAAGCCAGGTGAAACTACAGAAGACCGAAGATTTTCTTTGGGAATTCAGCGATGTTTGGGGGCATGTGGCTTGGCTCCGGTTATCATGATTGATAATGATGTACATGGTAGAATGACGCCGAAAAAACTTGATCAAGTTTTAGAATTATATAAGTAATGAAGGGATAAGGTAGGTAGATTATGGATAATTATAGAGCACATATACTGTTGTGTTATGGTGGTGCCTGTTTGTCCTCAGGGGCTGATAAGGTAAAAGAAGCATTAGAAACCGAATTAGGCAAAGTAGGGCTGCATAATGAAATTGACATCATTGCTACCGGTTGTATGGGGACATGTGAATTAGGGCCGGTTATGGTGGTTTATCCCGAAGGTATTTTCTATCAAAGGGTATTGCCTGAAGACGTCCCGGAGATTGTTCAAGAGCATTTACTGAAAGGGAGAATAGTTAAGCGTTTATTATATAAAAAACCTGAAAAAGATGAACTTATCGCAATGTTTAATGACATTGATTTCTTTAAGCTACAGAAAAAAATTGCTTTAAGGAATTGTGGAAATATAAATCCATTGGATATTGAGGAGTATATTGCTGCCGATGGGTATATGTCTTTAGGGAAGGCCCTAACAGAGCTAAAACCAGAAGAGGTAATAGAATTTATAAAAGAATCCGGTTTGAGAGGGCGAGGTGGGGCAGGATTTCCTACAGGTTTAAAGTGGCAGTTTACTGCTGCGGCTCCTGGTTCACAAAAGTATGTTCTATGCAATGCGGACGAGGGTGATCCTGGTGCCTTTATGGATCGGAGTCTCTTAGAGGGGGATCCCCATAGCATTATTGAGGCTATGATGATTTGTGGTTATGCTATTGGTGCGGATCAGGGATATGTTTATGTTAGAGCAGAATACCCTCTTGCTATTGAAAGACTGTCCCGGGCTATAAAAGATGCCCAAAACAACCAGTTATTGGGCAATAATATTTTGGGAACCAATTTTAATTTTAATTTAGAGATTAGAATGGGTGCCGGTGCCTTTGTTTGCGGTGAGGAAACAGCCTTAATTCATTCTATCGAAGGTAAAAGAGGAGAACCAAGGCCAAAACCTCCTTTCCCTGCTCAAAAAGGACTTTTTGACTGTCCCACTGTTTTAAATAATGTAGAGACTTATGCCAATGTTCCTTATATTATTTTAAAAGGACCAAAGGAATTTTCCTCTTTAGGTACAGAAAAAAGTAAAGGAACCAAGGTATTTGCCCTGGCGGGAGATATCAATAATACCGGCTTAATTGAAGTACCTATGGGTATTCCTCTTGGTACCATTATTTATGATATCGGGGGAGGAATTCCAAATAATAAGAAGTTGAAAGCAGTTCAGATAGGCGGTCCTTCCGGTGGTTGTATTCCAGTTGAACATCTTAATGTAAAAGTTGACTATGAATCATTAAAAGAGCTAGGGGCCATTATGGGTTCCGGTGGACTAATTGTAATGGATGAAGATACCTGTATGGTTGACATAGCCCGTTATTTCATGGAATTTATTCAGGAAGAGTCCTGTGGTAAGTGTACCCCCTGTCGAGAGGGGACTCGCATCATGTTTAATATCCTAACCAGAATTTGTCAGGGCAAGGGGACTATGGAAGACTTGGATAATCTTGAACAACTTGCTTACGAAATTAAGGATACTGCTTTATGTGGGTTGGGGCAGACTGCTCCTAACCCGATTTTGTCCACACTTAAGTATTTTAGGGAAGAATATATTGAACATATTCGGGATAAAAAGTGTCGAGCAGGTGTTTGTGCTGATCTGGTCTATGCACCTTGTTCCAATAGTTGTCCGGCTTCGGTAGATGTACCTGCTTATCTTGCCTATACTAAGATTGGTCAATACGAGAGAGCCTTAAAGGCCCATATGAAAACAAACCCTTTCCCAGCTGTTTGTGGTAGAGTTTGTCCGGCATTTTGTGAGTCAAGATGTAGAAGAAGGGACATTGATGAGGCAATTAATATTAGAGCAGTTAAACGCTTTATGGCGGATGAGGTTAAAAAATATCAACCTTCTTATCCTGATAAAAAGGAATCCAATGGTAAAAAAGTAGCTGTTATCGGTGCTGGTCCTTCCGGACTCTCCTGTGCTTATTTCTTAACAATGATAGGTTATGAAGTAGCCGTTTTTGAGGCACTCCCCGAACCAGGAGGAATGTTAACCTATGCCATTCCGGAATATAGACTACCTAAAGAGATTGTTAGAAAAGAAATAGAAGATTTGATCAAATATGGTATTAAGGTGAAAACTAATACAAGTATCGGTAAGGATGTTACTATCGAACAATTACGTAAGGAAGGATATCAGGCTTTCTATCTGGCTGCAGGTGCCTGGGATTGCGTGGTTCCACCCGTTAGTGGTTTAGAGAATGATAAAGTAATGTCCGGACTCGATTTCCTTTTTAAGGTTAATAGCGGTGAAAAAATCAATGTTGGTGATGAGGTTGTTGTCATAGGCGGAGGAAACACTGCTATCGATGCAGCCAGAACCGCTAAACGATTAGGAGCAAATGTATCTATTGTTTATCGCAGAACCCGCAGTGAAATGCCGGCAGATATTGAAGAAATTGAACAAGCCGAAATAGAAGGAGTAAATATTTTTGTTTTGCAGAATATCAAGTCAGTTTCTGAGAATAACGGAAAACTTAAGGTAGAAATGGTCAAGATGCGACTTGGTGAATTTGATAGTTCAGGCAGACGAAGGCCAATTGAAATCCAGGCTTCCCCTTTCTCAAAAGAGATTGACACACTAATACTTGCATTGGGACAAAAAACTAAGATAAAAGAAATTGCAGAAGCAGAATCGATTACCTTGAATAGAAATGATACTGTCAAATCAGATTCTGATAACGGGCAGACTTCAGTAAAAGATATTTTTGCCGGTGGAGATGTTGTTTCAGGCCCGGCCACAGTGGTTGAAGCTATTGGTGCAGCTCAAAACGCAGCAGAAGAAATTGATAGCTATTTAACCGGAAAGAAAGAAGAAGTGTACTATCCTTGGAGAGTAAAAGATCCCATTGAAGTATCATTTAATCCTGAGGATGAACCGGTAAGTTGGGGTAGAGAAAGTCATCATTTAATTCCAGTAGATGAAAGAAAAGGAAATACGGAAGTAGAGAATACCTGGGAATCCTCTGTAGCACAAAGGGAGTCTGAAAGATGTCTTCGTTGTGAATATAAGGAAGAAGAGGAGGGGTTATGAAAGTAAGGGAAATTGTAAGAAAATATGAAGGAAAAAGAGAAAACCTTTTGCAGATCTTACATGAAATTCAAGACAATGACCCGCAGAATTATATTAGTAAAGCAAATATTACTGTATTAAGTGAGGAAATGAGAATTCCATTATCTGATATTACCGGGACTGCTTCATTTTACAGCATGTTTAGCTTTCAGCCCAGGGGGAAATATATTATTCGAGTTTGTGCCAGTCCTCCCTGTCATATTATGGGTGCAGAAACAATTTTTGAAGTTATTTCTAGAGAATTGCAGATCGACAAAAGCGAAACAACAACTGACGGATTGTTTACCTTGGAAGAAACCAGTTGTTTGGGGGTCTGTTCTGTTGCTCCTGCTGTTATGATAAATGATACTGTCTATGGAAACTTAACCGGTGAAAAGATTAAAAATATTATAGAACAAATCAAGAAAAAGGAGGGCAAATAGAGTATGACTGACAAAAATATTGCCCAAATTTTGGTAGGAATTGATAGTAATACTGTCCTTTCTGGTGCCAGGAAGGTTAAAACAAAATTAATTACTGAACTAAGTAGCCATGGGCTTTCCGAGCAGATTAAAGTAATTGAAACTGGTAGCATTGGTCCTACGAACCAGGGTGTTGTGTTAGGAGTTTTTCCCGGTGGAGAAATGTATGCCAATATAACCGAAGACGATATCGAGGAATTTATTCAGGAAAAATTTATTAAGGGAAGAACATATCAAAAAAGACTAATGTCAGGAACATTACCGGATGAATTAAGATTATTAGAATATGATTCCAGGAAAACCCAGCATTATGGCCGTATAGTCCTGAATAACTGTGGAAGGATTAGCCCTGATGACATCAATGAATATATTGGTGTAGGGGGGTATGAAGCGTTAGGTCATGTTTTGCAAGAAAAATCACCGGAAGAAATTATTGAAATTATTAAAGAATCAGGTTTACGAGGAAGAGGTGGAGCAGGATTTCCCACAGGTTTAAAGTGGTCTTTCACCTTTGGAGAAAAAAAATATCCTAAGTATGTTATTTGTAATGCTGATGAAGGAGAACCTGGTACCTTCAAAGACCGTTTGATTATGGAAGGAGATCCCCATAAAATAATTGAGGCAATGACAATTGCCGGCTATGCCGTAGAATCTGAATTTGGATACATCTACATCAGGGGGGAATATAAGTTATCAATAGAACGCTTACAGAATGCCATCAAACAGGCAAAAGGAATGGGCCTTTTAGGAAAGAATATATTTGGTTCAGGATTTAATTTCAATATTCAGATTAAAATTGGGGCAGGTTCCTATGTTTGTGGAGAAGAAACAGCTTTGCTCAGTTCCATGGAGGGGTATCGCGGAGAACCACGCATCAAACCTCCTTATCCCGCACAACAGGGATTTTTACAACAACCTACGCTCATTAATAATGTAGAAACTCTTGCTAATATCCCTTCTATTATATTAAATGGTGCAGAATGGTTCAGGAGATTTGGTGCTAAGAGTACACCGGGTACAAAAGTTTATACGGTTTTAGGGCATGTAAACCGTCCTGGATTAATCGAAGTGCCTATGGGTATTACCCTAAGGGAAATTATTTATGATTATGCAGGTGGAATATCATCCGGTCAATTTAAAATGGCACAAATTGGCGGTGCTGCCGGTGATGTATTTTCTAAACAGTTGCTGGATACACCATTAGAATATAGTTCTTTACAGGAGTTAGGGCACAATCTTGGTTCAGGTGCTTTGCTTATTATGAATGATTCTGTCTCGGTTTCTGATTTCCTGGCAAGCTGTATGAAATTTTTTGTTCACGAATCCTGTGGAAGATGTTCTGTTTGCCGAATTGGGACCAAACATATATATGAAGCTTTTAAAAGGCTAAATAAAAAGGAAGGTTATTTTGATGAGTTAGAAAATATTCAGGATATTGCCAGCATTCTTAAATTAACTGCTTTTTGCCCATTGGGACAGTCGGTTGCCCAACCGGTTCTGTCTGCTTTGAAATATTTTGGAGGCGAATTGAGAGAAGGTATAAATACGGAAAAGAAACGTAAGTCTCCAACCAGAGAGCAAAACGAAAAAGTCGTATACTATTCATAAAGATAAGATAAGGAGTTAAATAATGGGAGTAAAAATTGAAATAAACAATATGCCTTTAGAGGTAGAGAAAGGAACAACTATTCTGGATGCCGCAAAAAAGGTAGGAATCAAAATTCCAACACTTTGTTATCTGGAAGGGCTTCAAAATCCTGGTTCCTGTCGTGTATGTGTGGTGGAAGTAGAAGGCGCAAACACCTTACAACCTGCCTGTGTAACCGAAGTGAATGAAGGAATGAAGATTAAAACAAATAATAAAAGAGTAAGAAATGCCAGAAAAACAATATTAGAATTATTGCTATGTGACCATCCCTGGGAATGTAACACCTGTGATCGAAATCAAAGCTGTGAATTACAAAAACTGGCAGATGAATACGGCATAAGAGAAGTAAGATTTCAATCTGTTAAGGAAAAATTGCCCTTAGATAAGAGTACACCTGGAATTATTCGGGATCCAAATAAATGTATTTTGTGCCGAAGATGTGTAACCGTGTGTCAGGAAGTCCAGGGTGTCAGTACTTTGGCGCCAAGAGCCAGGGGATTCGAAACAATTATTGCACCTGGACAGGGAGATTTTTTGGATGAGGCTGTCTGTGTGCAATGTGGTCAATGTGCCGCGGTCTGTCCGGTAGGTGCTATTAGTGAATGTGATGATACTGAAAAGGTTTGGGAAATCTTAGAAGATCCTGAAAAATTTGTGGTAGTCCAAACAGCTCCGGCTATTCGGGCTGCATTAGGTGAATGTTTTGACTTGCCGCCGGGTACATTGGTAAAAGGTCGTATGGTTGCAGCATTGAAGATGTTGGGATTTAAACAGGTATTTGATACCAATTTTGCTGCCGATTTGACCATCATGGAAGAAGGTACGGAATTATTAACCCGGTTAAAGAAAAAATTGGTAGATAAGGATGAAAAAACAAAATTGCCCATGTTTACTTCCTGTTCCCCCGGTTGGATTAACTATATTGAAAATTTTTATCCGGAATTGAAAAATAATGTTTCGACCTGTAAGTCGCCACAGCAAATGTTTGGTGCAGTAGCTAAAACTTATTTCGCTGATAAAATCGGTAAGAAAAAGGAAGAAATGGTTGTTGTTTCTATCATGCCCTGTACCGCCAAGAAGTTTGAATGTAATCGGGATGAAATGTATGATAGTGGTGCAAAAGATGTTGATTATGTCCTGACAACAAGAGAACTTGGAAAAATGATAAAACAAGCTGGTATTGATTTTGTTAATTTACCAGATGAAGAAATGGATGCCCCTATGGGTATTTCTACTGGTGCAGCGGATATCTTCGCCAATACCGGTGGTGTAATGGAAGCCGCGCTACGTACGGCTTATGCAATTGTTACTGGAGGAGATCTCCCTTTCGATAAATTGCATGTTACGCCAGTCCAGGGGTTAGATGGAGTTAAAGAAGCCGAGCTAACCATTAAAGAAACATTGCCGGATTGGAAATTTTTAGAAGGTGTCACACTTAAGGTAGCGGTAGCACATGGGTTGGGAAATGCTAATAAAGTAATTGAATCTATTCTAAAAGGAGAAAAAGAATATCATTTTATTGAAATTATGACCTGCCCCGGTGGTTGTATTGGTGGTGGAGGACAGCCTCGTTTAACTACTGATGAAGTGAGAATGGCAAGGATTCAGGCAATTTATAAAGAGGATGAAGGTCGTGAATTCCGAAAATCTCATGAAAACCCTGCAATTAAACAACTATATGATGAATTCTTAGGACAACCATTGGGAGAAAAATCGCATCATCTCCTTCATACTCATTATTTCGATAAGAAAAAGAAAAAAGAAGAGGTATAAACACTAAGAAATATAAGCTAAAAATATAATATTTTGACCTGTGAGGAAGAAAAGTGAATTTTGACCTCAAGGGGAAGACTAAAAGAATATTTATATATTTATAAAAGGATTAATCTTCTTTCTTGAAGGTTAATCCTTTTTTCTTTAAGGGCAAAAGAGTATAGAGGGGTTATCATGGAGTATCGTTTTGGAACAGTAAGTATATTCATCAAACCGGAAAAATGCTCAATAAGAGAAGTAAATGACATTTTGAGTCAACATGCAGAGATGATATTAGGAAGGATTGGCATACCCAATTCACAGCAAAAAATCAACGTAATTTGTCTTATTATTTATGGAGATACTGATAAGGTAGGTTCTCTTACCGGAAAATTGGGATTATTATCCGGTACCCAGGTGAAATCCTGTCTATACAAATCTAAAGAATAATTATTTAAGAAAGAGAGGAAGAAATAATGCAAAATACCGGAATCAGGTGGATAACTAGAACAGGCATTTTATTAGCCATTGCTTTGGTGTTTCAAATGGGAGGTTTTCCTCAATTAATTACCGGTCCATTGGTAAATACCGTACTTTATCTTTCAGCTATGATTGTAGGTTGGCCGGGTGGTGTATTTATTGGCATTTTTACTCCCGTAATTGCAGCTATGCGAGGAATACTTCCACCTCCTTTGGCTCCATTGATACCATTTATTGCTTTAGGTAATGGTGCTCTGGTAGCTTTATTCTTTTGCTTAAAATCTAAAAGTAAAATCTTGGGTATTATTATTGCTTCTGTTGTTAAATTTTTAATCCTGGTTACAGCAGTAAATTTATTAGTTCAGGTTCCACCGCCAGTTGCCCAAATGATGAGTTTTCCTCAATTTTTAACAGCACTGGCAGGAGGAGTTATTGCTTTATTAGCTGAAAGGGCACTAAAGGCTTCAGGTCTTAATATATTTGATTAAAATGGAAAAGAAGTTTAAAATAAGTTTATATTGAAAAAAATATTTACAACCAAAAGCATAGGAGTAATCCTAATCGGTATATCGTTAGAAAAGGTGCTTCTTTTTTAAAAAATATTGATAAACTTGGAGTATTGGATAGTAGATTATCTTAATAAGAGCTTGAAGGCAGAGAAAATATGGAAGATCAGATGAATAAGGTGTTATTGCAAGAATTTAGTTCTAAACAGCTCATTCAATTGGATGAAATTATTGCCAAATACCGGAAAGAACCTGGTGGTTTAATTCTTTTGCTTGAAGATGCCCAGGATATTATTGGGTATTTACCAATGATAGTGCTGAAAAAGATAGCTTACGAAACAGATATTCCTTTGAGTCAAATTTATGGTGTAGTGACTTTTTATTCCTTTTTTACTATGAAACTTCGAGGTAGACATACTATTCAGATCTGTTTAGGGACTGCCTGTTATGTTAAAGGGGGCAAAGAAAATGCCCAAGTCATTGAAAAAGAATATCAGGTAAAGCCTGGAGAAACGACTTTAGATAGAAGGTTTACTTATGAAACGGTCAGATGTTTAGGAGTTTGTGGACTGGCACCGGTAATGGTAGTTGATGGAGAAGTATATGGAAGAGTTCAACCATCAAAAGTAATTGAGATATTGGAGAAATATAAATAGCTCAAATTAATTAAATTATATGGTAATTATTTTGATATGAAAAAACTGCAAGTAAAAGATATAGTAAAAATAAAAAAAGATATTATTAACCAGGAATTAATCTTAAGACAAAGTAAGAAAATTAATGTCATTGTTCATATGGGCACTTGTGGCATTGCCTCAGGTGCCCAAAGAATTTTAGACACTCTTTTAAAAAAAATTGCTGAGTCAAAAATAAGCAAAGAAATAATGATCTCTAGAACCGGGTGTATAGGATTTTGTGGAAGAGAACCTATGGTAACCATAGAGATGTCGGGGCAGGAACCGGTTATTTACCAGGAGTTGAATCAGGAAAAAATACTGGAAATTTTTGAACAACATATTTTGAGAGGCCAACCTTTATCCAGTTATGCTTTAGCCAGAGGAAGACAACAGCAAGTTAAGGAAAGAATCAAGCAAAAAAGGGAATTACCTAGTGAGGCGATAACAGAAAAATTGATTCCCGGCATAGAGGAAATACCTTTTTACCGTAATCAGGAATTAAGAGTATTAAGAAATCGTGGCTTGATTGACCCTGAAAAAATCGAAGACTATATTGCAAGGGACGGATATAAGGGAATGGCCCAAGCACTTACTGCCATGAACCCGGATGAAATTATTAGTGAAGTAATGACTTCAGGTTTGAGAGGAAGAGGTGGAGCAGGATTTCCCACCGGTCTTAAATGGCAATTTACGGCCAGGGAAAAAAGTGAGACTAAATATGTTATTTGTAATGCTGATGAGGGTGACCCGGGTGCTTATATGAATCGAAGTATCTTAGAAGGGGATCCTCATTCTGTAATTGAAGGCATGGTCATTGCGGCTAAAGCAATCGGTGCGCATCAGGGATATATTTACTGTCGGGCAGAGTATCCTCTGGCCATAAAAATATTAAACAAAGCCATTGATCAGGCTAAAGAATGGGGGCTAATAGGGGTTGATATATTGGGAACAGGTTTTGATTTTGACTTAAAGATTTACCGTGGGGCCGGGGCCTTTGTTTGTGGAGAAGAGACTGCCTTAATGAGGTCCATTGAAGGGAAAAGAGGTGTACCAAGGCCTCGTCCTCCTTTTCCTGCCAAGGCTGGTTTATGGGAGAAGCCAACCGTTTTAAATAATACTGAGACCTTAGCTAATATTCCACAGATTATTCTCAATGGTAGCACATGGTTTGCCAGCGTTGGCACAGAAAAAAGTAAAGGTACTAAAATTTTTGCATTGACAGGTGATGTCAATAATGTAGGTTTAGTCGAAGTGCCTATTGGTACAACCTTAGAGACAATTATTTTTAACATTGGGGGTGGAATACCTGAAGGTAAAAAATTCAAGGCAGCCCAGATCGGAGGACCTTCTGGAGGTTGTATCCCATCTCAACATCTTAATGCCCCAATTGATTATGAGACAATTAAAGAGCTGGGTGCTATTATGGGATCCGGGGGTTTGATTGTTATAAATGAGGATAAAAGTGCGGTAGATATAGCTCGCTTCTTTATGGATTTTTGTCAGGAAGAATCCTGCGGCAAATGTACTCCTTGCCGGGAAGGCACCAAGAGGTTGTCAGAAATTCTCAACAATATCTGGGAAGGAAAAGGCAAAGAAGGGGATATTGAACTTCTAGAAAAACTGGCAAATATTCTCAAAGACACTGCTCTTTGTGGATTGGGACAAACTGCACCAAATCCGGTTTTAACTACTATTCGATACTTTAGAGAAGAATACGAGGCCCAAATCGGGGGGAAAAAGAGACATAAAAAGTTTACCCTTTATCATTAAAAGTATTGTTAATATTGGTATGATGTTAACTTAAAGGAAATAAGATAATTATAATGACTATCGATTGATAGTAAACATAAAAGATTTAAGTTTTATAAATGTACTAAATAAATAAAAGACAACAACTATTTAAATTTATATTACTGATATAAGAACAAACTGTTACAAAATTTGAAAGAGGTGATTTAAGCAGTGTCCCTATTAATATTACTATAAATGATCAGCCTGTAAGTGTTAAAGAAGGAATAACTATCATGGATGCTGCAAAGCAATTGGGTATCAAGATACCGGCTTTATGTTCCATGCCTGAACTCGGGTTTCAACCGGGTGCCTGTCGTATTTGTGTGGTAGAAGTTATTGGTAATCCTGCTTTAGTTGCCTCGTGTGTATATCCTGTCAGAAGGAATATGAAAATATATACACATAGTAATAGAGTTTTAGAAGCACGAAGGATGATTCTGGAGTTACTTTTAGCTAATCATCCCCTGGATTGTATGACTTGTGAGAAGAGTGGATCGTGTTTATTAGAAAAATATGCTTATGAATTAGGTGTCAAGCAATCTCAGTTCCTCCAAAATAAAGAGCAAAAGTTAATTGATGATAGCAACCCCTTTATATTAAGAGACATGAATAAATGTGTGTTATGTGGTCGATGTGTAGAAATGTGTAATGAAATCCAACGATCCCATGTCATTGATTTTGCTCATCGTGGTAATAAAACAGAAATTGTAGTTGAGGGGGGAGTTGATTTAATCAGTTCAAGGTGCGAATTTTGCGGTCAATGTGAAGCGGTTTGCCCTGTAGGAGCGCTTATTGATAAAGAAGCCCAGGGGAAAGGCAGAGTCTGGGAATTCCAGAAAGTTCATACTACCTGTAATTATTGTGGATGTGGTTGTGGGTTTGATCTCAATGTCAAAGATGGAAAAGTAGTAAAGGTTACTTCCAATGCTGATAGTGTAGTAAATGGAATCAATCTATGTGTTAAAGGCCGTTTTGGTAATGACTACATTCATAGAGACGATCGCTTAACAACTCCTTTAATTAGAAAAAATGGAAAATTAGAACCGGCATCATGGGAAGATGCCCTTCAGTTAATTAGCAATAGGTTTAAGGAGATTAAAAAAGAAAATGGCAGTAATAGTTTGGCAGTTCTTTCTTCTGCTAAATGTACTAATGAAGAAAATTTTCTCTTAATGAAATTTGCCAGGGCTGTTTTAGGGACTAATAATGTAGACCATTGCGCTCGCCTTTGTCATTCTGCCACTGTGGCCGGACTAGCACAATCGTTTGGAAGCGGGGCTATGACCAACTCTATCAAAGAAATTGCCAATGCTTCAGCAATTTATCTAACTGGCTCCAATACTACTGAAAACCACCCGATTATTGCTTTGGAAATCAAAGAGGCAGTAACTAAGAACGGGGCAAAGTTAATTGTTGCGGATCCCAGAGAAATAGAATTAACCAAATATGCAACTTTATGGTTAAGACAAAAACCTGGTACAGATGTGGCACTATTTAATGGGTTGATGAATGTTATTATTAGTGAAGGATTAGAAGACAAAGATTTTATTAAAGAAAGAACTGAGGATTATGAAAAGCTTAAAGAAGTTGTGTTGAAGTATAAGCCGGAAATAGTAGAAAAGATTACTGGTGTAGCTGCTGAGGATATCAGAAAAGCAGCTCGCATTTACGCAAAATCAGATAGTACTTCATTGATTTATTCAATGGGGATTACTCAACATACCACCGGCACAGACAATGTGCTTTCTACTGCAAATATAGCAATGTTGACAGGAAATGTAGGAAAAGAAAATACGGGAGTAAACCCATTACGCGGTCAAAGTAATGTTCAGGGTGCGTGTGATTTGGGAGCATTGCCCGATGTGTATTCCGGTTACCAGAAAATAATTGACCCCAAAATTAATGAAAAGTTTTCTAAAGCATGGGGAGTGCCTTTGTCTGACAAAGTAGGCTTGACAGTTGTTGAAATACTAAATGCGACCTATGAAGGAAAGGTTAAAGGTGTCTTTATTATGGCTGAAAACCCAGCCATGTCTGACCCTGATCTAAATCATGCTCGAGAGGCATTAAAGAAAACAGATTTTTTAGTAGTCTCTGATATGTTTATGACTGAAACTGCTGAGCTGGCGGATGTAGTTTTGCCCGGAGTAAGCTTTGCAGAAAAAGACGGTACAATTACTAATACTGAAAGACGGGTACAAAGGATAAGAAAGGCAATTGAACCGATTGGAGAAGCAAGACCGGAATGGCAAATGATATCTGATTTAGCCCAGAAAATGGGTTACCAAATGAGTTATAACCATCCATCGGAAATTATGGAAGAAATTGCCAGACTTACTCCTATTTATGGTGGAATATTTTACCCGAGACTGGATAAAGAAGGATTACAATGGCCTTGTCTTGATGCTAATCACCCGGGAACTAAATTTTTACACAAGGGTAAATTTACCAGAGGAAAAGGAAAATTTTTTGCAGTAGAATTCAGAGAAGCTGCTGAACTTCCAGATGAAGAATATCCACTAATGTTTACTACAGGTCGGGTCTTATATCATTTCCATACTGGTACAGTTACCAGAAGATCCAAAGGATTAAATGAGATTTATCCGGAAGCTTTGGTTGAAATAAGTCCTAAGGATGCTCAGGAATTAAATATTGAAGATGGAGAAAAGATTGAAGTTGCTTCTCGAAGAGGAAAAATTCAGGCAAAGGCTAAAGTGACTGAAAAATCTGATAAAGGCGTAGTTTTTATGAGTTTTCATTTCCATGAAGCCGCAGCTAATTTATTAACCAATGCTGCTTTGGATCCGGTTGCCAAAATACCTGAATACAAAGTATGTGCTGTTAAAGTTAAAAAAATATCTTCCTGAAAGAATTTTTAAAAGATACTTCTTATATTTTGGTAAAAAATGAAAAAAGACCACCATGATATTAAAAACCTTTTTCCAATTACTGTACTCATTTTAGCAGGTGGGAAAAGCAGTAGAATCGGCTTAAATAAAGACAAGGGGAAAATGAAATTATTGGGTACTAACCTCATGGATAGGGTAATTTCCAATATTCTTTCAGTTGGAGTTT
>JAGYIZ010000080.1 GCA_018402425.1 Candidatus Atribacteria bacterium
GCAAATGAATGTCCAAAATCAGGCATAATTTCATTCCTCTCTTTCTATTTTTAGTAAATAATTTTATTTTAATCCCATATCTTTAACTGATCAGTTGAAAAAATATTTCTAAGAATCCAAGAAACGCTTTTAAAAAATTTTGCAAGGTAAACTTTAAAAATTATACAATAATTATCATTTTTAGACAATCTTAAAACAAAAGAACCTTTATTTTTATATTAACTAAACCAGAGAGCTATTTCTTTTTTTGCTTCCTGTTTATTGCCAGATGCATGAACTAAATTTTGTATAGATCGTTTTTCTTTGTCTGCAAAATCCGGTGAATCCAGAGAATAATCCCCTCTTATTGTTCCCAGTTCAGCAAAAACAGGAACCGTATTTCCAACTAACTTTCTCACCACTTCGACAGCATGATTGCCGCTTATGACAATTGCAACTACCGGACCGGAGACAACATATTGAATAAGCCATTTTCTTATTTTTTTGCCAATCTCCAGGGCATCATCAGTTCCTAAATCATCTATTAGATTTAAATTGTATTTCTGATAGGTTTTTATGGTCTTTTCACCAACTAATTCTAACCATTCTTCATCATCCGGATAATGCCTTTCAACAATCTCTTTGGTGGGTTTTATTAGTTTCATTTTTTCCAACTTCAGACCTACTCTTTCAAACCTGGCAATAATTTCCCCCGTTAAGCGCCTTTTAAATGCATCCGGCTTTATTAAAACTAATGTTTTTTCTATCATATAATTTACCTCTTAGCTTATTTAGTATATTATTTTTTCCATTTGAAAAATTATAATTGGTTTTATTATACTTTAATATAACTCATTTATATTTAATAATTCTACAAAGACTATAAAAAATCCTTTTTTAAATAAAATATATCTCTATTATCTAGACAAAGATTATTTATATGGTTTTTTAGAAAACATTATGGCTATTGGTAAGGTTTTATAATTGAGGGAGAAATAATATATTTGATTTTCAGCAATTAAGTCAGATATAATATTAACAGTCCTTTGAAATTATTATTTACCTTTGAACCATTAAGGTAGAGGAGCAGTACAAAATAAGTACAGACAATATAATTTTAATCTTTGTTCTGGAAAGGTTTGTCTGCCGAAGCAGAAAAATATTTCGTTTCTGCTGGGCTTATAGCAAAAAGCTATAAGACTGTCATCTTACTTAAAAGTATGATGGAGCGCTACTTAAGGAATAAAGTGCTTTATCATACTATATATTAGACAAAGATAAAAAGACAATTGATGAAGACTTTATTCATCAATTGTCTTTTTTTTATTCTCATTGGTAAGAATCACTATTTCATATTTCCATTAATCAATTAATAAAAATATATTCATGGAGGTTGTTTTATGAAAGTTCTGGTTTTTGGTGGATCAGGCAAAATGGGTTCTACCGTTGCCTGGGATTTAGCTAATAACAGTAATGTTGGTCAGGTTGGAATTATTGGCATAGCCGGTCGAAAAGAAGATTCCTTAGAATATGTAAAAAAGTGGATTAACAGCAAGAAAATTGTTTCCCATGTTATGGACATTAACCAACGGGAAGAAACACAAAAGATAATGAGACAGTATGATGTAGGTGCAATTGCCCTTCCCGATCGAAAATCCAGTTATAAGGTTGTAGAAATGGCCATTGAAGTAGGCCTTGATATTGTTGACATCCTTGAAGAATATCATCGCAAACCAGATGCTTACGAAATTGAAGGGCTAAAAATTCCTTCCGGGATGAAACTTGAGCAATATGGTGAATATCTGCATCAACAAGCTATTGATAAAGGAGTTACTTTTGTAGACGGAATTGGTTTTGCCCCGGGAATTACTAATTTTACACTGGGAGAAGGCATTAGAAAAATGGATCAGGCTGAATCTGCTATTGCCCGCTGTGGTGGAATTCCCTCTCAGGAATGTAATAAAAAACATCCTTTAAGGTATATGATAACCTGGGCTTTCGACCATGTACTGCGGGAATATATGATAAAAGTCAATATACGTAAAGATGGCAAAATAATTGAAACAAATGCTATGAGCGAACTGGAAAAATTTAAATTTAATCAACTTGGTGTTAATGAAGAATTAGAATGTGCTATTACTCCTGGTATGCCCAGTTTCCTATATACCCGGCCAAATGTACGAGAATGTTTAGAGAAAACTATTCGTTGGCCTGGCCACTGGGAAGGAATTGAAGTCTTGAAAGATTGTGGCATGCTTAGTACTGAGCCGATTGAATTTAAAGGATGCATGATTTCTCCCCGAGAGTTTTTATGCCAGGTCATTACACCACAACTAAAACCTCAAAAGGGAGAAACAGATATTTGTGTTATGTGGAATAGTGTGACCGGTTTAAAGGATGGGAAAAAGACCAGAATCAATTATTATATGTGGGAAGGTGCAGATACTCAAAACAATATTTCTGCAATGGGGCGAGTGACTGCCTTTACCGAATCTATCGCTGCAATGATGTTGGGCAATGGTGACATCAAGCAAAAAGGAATTGTGGCACCAGAAGATGCTTTTTCCGGAGAAAATTACCAAAAAATAATTAAAGAGCTTAACAAAAGAGATATCAATATTCTGGAAATCGAAGAAGAATTATCTTAATCTAATCATAAAATCTAAGCTAGGGAGCCCATCGGATCCCATGGTTCTAATTTTATGGGGGTTTTTTCTAAGGCAGCTAAATACTCCTGAGAAAGATATTTTTTATTCACAACTACCTGGTACATAAATTGATCAAACCATTTATCGCTCATTACAAAAAATCCATCTTTACCATTTTCTTTCCCCCAACTATTTTCTACCTTCCATCTATTCGGGCCATTCTCTAAAATATTTACTCCTGTAAAAACCATGGCATGGGTAAGAGAACTATCTCCATAATTTACTCTATCCGCCTTGGTTAAATTGAAAGCAGTATTTAATACTTCTTCGTAATTATAAATGCTTGAATCCATAATCCCTGACTTTCTTTCTAACATTTGACCTACATCACAGCCAAACCAGACTGTTTCTCCGTTTTTTAATTGGGATATGGTTAATTTTTTTAATTCGTCAATTTTCAGGTTCAGATACAGTACTTCTCTGCCTTCTTTTACATTTCCCAGATATTTTACAGTGTAGGTTTTGCCAAAAGGTTTATCCTTAGTAGGACAATTAATGATACTTATATAGTCCTTAACCTGCACAGAAGAGTATTTCTTATAAAATCCCAAAGGGGTAAGATTCCTATCTCGATAAAAGTTATTTTTCTTATCTCTATATTCAAAATCAAAAACTTTTGGCGGTTCTCCAAAAAAATGACAAAGAAGAGCATAAAATTCTTTAATCATCCCTTCTTTTCTATCCCTTAAATCTCTTTCTTCCTTCTCTTTTAATTCTTCTCGCAGCACTTTAGCATATTCTCTTAGTTTCAAATTTAATATCTTATTCATCAAAGAAGAATCACTACTATGGTAAGATTCAGGCATAACAAATTTTGGAATAATACCATATTTCTCAACCAAATTCACAAACATATCCCATTGACCGCCATCTATCATGGCATTATTTAAAAGCCACATTACCAGACGACTATTAATTTTTTCTCTTCTTGTTTCAATGATAGATTCTAAAAAATAATTGGCTTTTTCTAATTTATCCCAAAACATTAGATAAGCCTGGGAAAGCTCAAATCCCTCCTTTTCGCCAATATTTAAATTTAGTTTTTGGGCAATAGCATAGCGTATTTTATTTAAACCAGCAAACATCCAACATCTCCCGGACTTTTTCTGATTAGTGATCATCCCGGTTTTTATCTCTTCCGAAAAAGTATGCTGCATTTTAATAATTGAATCACGATTTAGAGCTATATTGTTAATCCCATTTTTAATAATTGCATCACTTATGATTTTAGTTCTCAAGTTTTTAGAATAATCTTTGGAAAAATCACTTAAGTATTTTTTAGAAATATCTTTATTTTTCATTTAA
>JAGYIZ010000081.1 GCA_018402425.1 Candidatus Atribacteria bacterium
TAATTCAGGAATTTATACGACATATACAGATTATTGCTTTAAGCATTCCCTTTGCTTTAATCATTAGTGTGCCATTAGGTTTTTATATTTCACCACGTCCTAAACTTGCACAGATTGTTATTTATATTACAAGTATAATGATGACTATTCCAAGTCTTGCTCTTTTTGGTCTGATGGTGGTTCTGCTGGCACCATTTAAACTGGGGTTGGGTATTGTACCTGCAGTGATTGCTATTACCCTTTATTCCATGCTTCCCATTACACGTAATACCTATATTGCTATTAACCAGGTTTCAGAAGGAATGATAGAAGCTGCCAGAGGTATGGGCATGACCAAACAGCAGGTATTGTGGCGTGTTAAACTACCTTTGTCTATCCCCGTTATTATGGCCGGTGTAAGAAATGCCCTTGTTTTGGGAGTTAGTGTGGCAACTTTTGCCTCACTGGTTGCTGCTGGAGGACTGGGTTATTTTATATTTTCAGGTATCGCCAGGTCTAATTTAAGAATGGTATTGGTAGGAGCAATTCTGGTTGCTATTTTGGGAATTGGAGTAAACTATTTCTTGATGCTGTTAGAAATATGGATAACCCCTAAAGGTTTAAAGGTAAAACGATAAAATTTTCAAGGAGATTAACGCAATGAGCAGTGATACAAGTAAAACAGAAAATACAAAAGCAAAGAACACAGAAGAACAAAACAAAGAAAAGGCCAAAGAAAATACTATTGAGCTGAAAAATGTAACTAAACGTTTCGGAAAGGATGTCGCAGTTGACAATCTAAGCCTGGGTGTAGAAAAAGGTACCCTGACTATGCTTATTGGGCCTTCCGGTTGTGGAAAAACAACTACCATGAAAATGATTAATCGCCTGGTCCAGTTAGATGAAGGTGAAATAAAATTGAATGGAACCTCTGTCTATGATATTGATCCGGTACAGCTTAGAAGAACCATCGGTTATGTTATCCAAGAGATTGGTTTATTCCCACATTTTACTGTATTTGATAATATTGCCACTGTTCCACGCCTGTTAAAATGGGATGAAAACAAAATTAAAAAAAGAGTGGAAGAAGTCCTGGATATGGTAACTTTGGATTCCAGTTATGCCTATCGCTATCCCTTGCAGCTTTCCGGTGGAGAAAAACAGAGGGTTGGTTTAGCCCGTGCTTTAGGTGCTGATCCTGAAGTATTGCTTATGGATGAACCCTTTGGGGCTATAGACCCGATCAATCGTCTAAAACTCCATGATTCCTTTCTGGAAATACAGGACGAAATTAAAAAGACTATTGTTTTTGTAACCCATGATATTAATGAAGCCATTAAATTGGGTGACAAAATCGCCATTATCAAGGATGGCAAGTTGGTCCAACATGCTGATTCTACTGAAATATTATACAACCCGGCTAACCAATTTGTAGAAAGTCTATTGGGTCAGGATCGTAGTTTAAAGGCCCTCACTTTAAAGAGAACTAAAGATTTTACCAGTAAGGAAAATGTGTTCACAGTTGATAAGGACACCTCCCAGGATAATGTTTTAAAACAACTACAGAAAAAGAATGAGGTTATTGCCTTTGTTCTGGATAAAAACGAAAAATTAGTTGGAAGATACTGGCTGGAAACAGGCAAAAAAGGTAAAGTGGAAATTAATTATGATAAAAACCCAATTATGACTGAACAGAATAATACCTTAAATGAAAGTCTCTCCAACATGTTTTCCAGTGGCGAACAAATACTTCCGGTAGTGAATCGTCGTGGTAAATTTTTGGGTGTTATTCGCTTGAGTTATATATTTGATGAATTTAATAAGTAAGATTGAAGGAATAAAACAAGATAGGAATATACAATGAATTTATTTCAATATGTTTCAGAAAATTTTAATAATATACTTGGTCTTTTTGTGGAACACTTTTTTCTCTTCCTGGTTTCGCTGATTGTTACCACTATTATTGGTGTTACCTTAAGTATTATTGCCACTGATGAAGGAAGAGAAAAAGTTGGCCAGGTTATTTTATCTATTACCGGAGCAGCACAGGCTGTTCCCTCTATTGCCGTAATTGCCCTGGTATTTATCTATGTAGGTATCGGTAAATTCCCGGCTATTATTTCACTGATTATCTATAGTCTTGTTCCGGTAATGTTTAACGCAACATCAGGTATTCTAAGTGTCCCCAAAGGAGTTATTGAAGCAGGTAAAGGTATGGGGCTTACCAAAAAGCAGATTCTCTGGAAGTTAAAGATTCCTATTGCAATACCAGTAATAATGGGTGGTATTCGCAGTGCTGCTACTATTATAATAGGAACCGCGGTTATTGCGTCAGTTATTGGAGGTGGTGGTTTAGGTGATTTAGTTTTTACCGGATTGAAATTAAACAGACCGGAAGCCTTAATAGCAGGAGCTGCCTCATCAGCCATATTGGCGATTATTATAGATCGTATATTGGCATATGTTGAAAAAATAATTACACCAAAAGGTTTAAAAGTAGAACAATAAGAAAAAATAAGGAGGAAATTGTTATGAGAAAAAATTTATTATTTACGATTACTATTTTTTTAGTGTTAATGGTAGCCAGTATGGGAGTATTTGCTCAGGCAAAGAAAATTACTGCAGGAGCGAAGGACTTTACAGAACAATATATAGTTGGACATATGCAAGCTATTCTGCTGGAAGCAAATGGGTTTGATGTAGACTTAAAAATGGGTACTGGCAGTAGTATAACCCGTCAAGCATTAGTTACCGGCCAAACTGATTTATATCCTGAATATACTGGGACCTACTGGTTAACTTATGCAAAACATGAAGAGGTTATTAATGATCCTGAAGAACTCTATAATAAAGTTAAACAAGAAGACTTGGAAGAAAATGGAATTGTCTGGTTAGAACGTTCAAACATTAATAATACCTATGCTATTGCCCTAACCCAGGAACAAGCTGCAGAAACAGGAATTGAAACCTTATCCGACCTTGCAGAATATGTAAACCAAAACGAAGACCTGATTTGGGCAATTGATCATGAATTTGCCGATAGGCCAGATGGATTGCCAGGTTTGGCTGAACATTATGGAATGAACATTGCTGATAATAATATAAAAATAATGGAAATAGGCTTAACTCATGAAGCTATTGACCGTGGACAGGCAGACATCACAATGGTTTTTGCCACAGATGGTAAAATTAAGAAATTTGACTTAGTGGTATTAGAAGATGACAAACAATTCTTCCCAGTATATAACCTCTGTGTTACCGTTAGAGAAGAGGTTTTAGACCAATATCCTGAAATGGAAGAAATTCTTAAACCAATAGCTGAGTTAACCAATGAAGCAATACAAGAACTCAACTACCAGGTTGATGCGGTAGGTCTACCAGAAAGATTAGTTGCCAGAAATTATCTTGCTGAAAATGGTTATCTCGACTAAATTAAAGTAGTTAAATAAATAATAAACCCGCTTTCTATTAAAAAGAAAGCGGGTTTATTATTTTAATTACCCTACTACAATATATTAATTCCAATTAACTTTATGCAATAAATACAAAACCTATCTACCATAATCATATTAATCTATTTCATACTGGGAACAACTATATTCCCGGAAGGAATAATGTAGCTTTTAAAATCATCACCATACTTTTTTCGGACATAACCAATTGCTGAATCAATGTCCTCTATCGGTTTCATAAATAACTTTTTAACCTTTTCTTCGCTAAGAGAAGAAATAAGAATTATCTCTACCTCTTTAGCAACCTTGGCAATAGCATATGCCTTATGTCCACCTAGAACAAACCGTTTTTTGAGCCGTTTATCTATATCTTCAATAGATTCAGCTTCTTCAATCCACTTCTCAAAA
>JAGYIZ010000082.1 GCA_018402425.1 Candidatus Atribacteria bacterium
ATTTTGAAGGATAATTATATTCCTAAGAGTGAAAGAAAAAGAATAAAATTTTCATATCCAGATTTCAAGGATAATAAACTAATTATAAGAAGCTATGTTTTAGAGTCGGTAGTTTGTGACAAAATTGGCAGAATTATGAGTATTGATAATGAACCAAGGGATTTATTTGATTTATGGTATTTATTAAAGCTAGAATTAAATTCTGATATTATTCATAATGAGTACAAGAAAAAATATGGTTACAATATTATTATTCCCAATTTAATTAGCCAAATTAATAAAAATAATTATAGGAACAATTGGGGAAATAGACTATCTTATCAGATGAACAATCTTCCTGATTTTGATTTAGTGAGCAACGATTTACAAAGATTTGTAAGAGAAAAATTAATGAATGCTAAGGGTGCCTGAATAAAGTAAAAAGGGGTCAAATCTTTATCATTGACAATTATATTTTTTGATCATGTATCTGGGAAAAATAATTCAAATTTACCTTGCTTAATATAATAAATTTAATAAATACCTGTAAATATCAAGCACTTTTCCCACTAATTCGGTAAGTACGTTTCCTACTATCATGGTAAGGATAAACCCCTCCTACCTGGTAAACAGTTTTCCTGGAGGAAATGTGAAGTCATTGTCTGGCTAACAGTGAAATAAATCTATTTTTCGAAATATGATAATTGTAATGAAATATTATTTATTTTCTACAATTGAATTTGAAATACCTAATCCAGTCCATTTAATTGAATGTTACTGCTACCAGAGTGATTTTATTAGAATCTTTGATATCCTCTGGTGGTCATATCTAAAAGCGGAAAGATTGAAGAATGAAAGAGGGGATTCGTTGGAATACGGTTGAGCAAAATTATCATAATTTAAAAATTAGTCAGAATGTATTGGAAAAAATGTTGGAATAATTTGCCATAGTCCAATCAATGCATTAATTTTTATTTTAATTATACTTGTTGATATGTGCAGTTATGGGTAGTATTAATAATCATAATCCAACAATCTTGCAAGTGTATATTACTTGCAATAAGGAAACAGATGGGGGTCATGTCTTCACATTTGACAGAACTTACTGTGATAAAGAGAACCGCATCATAAGTTTAGGCGGTCTTGAAATATAAGAGTTATTCGCGATATTTATAAATCTTAAGGAGAATTTTCTAGAAAAAAGTCTTTCAATTTACCGGAGTTAAATATGATTGTACCAAATAGTAAACAATTAGGAGAATTTAATATTAATAAAGGAAAAGATAATAGAAAAGTTATGAAGGTATTAGAAAGAAGAAATATTATTAATGAGTTTCGAGAAGGCAATATAGGGGCAGTTGTATTTTAAGAGAAAATAGTGATGGTGGAAGCTATCTTGTCATAAATATTATCAAGATAAGGAGAAAAATGTATGAAAAAAAGAGTTTTTGATCACATGCCTATGGGAGAGGAAGGTCTAAAGGAGATTTACTCTTGGCTAGATAATTTTGTGAGAGATAACCATGAAATTGCAGAAAAAATAGTTCTCGGGAAATCCGAAGACCATAAATGGGATGTACCTGCGGTTGTTGTAACCAACAAGTCTATTCCAGAAGATGAAAAACAGATTGCGATAGTTACCTTGACCAGACATGGCCATGAAAGAGGTACCAGAATAGTTGGCCCGGAGATATTAAATTATTTAGCCAGCTATGATGCCAGAGAAACAAGGGATAAGCAGACTGTTGTCGTTGTACCTGTTGTTAATCCAGTAGGGGTTGTTTTGGATGAATTTAACTCTACTATGTACGGAATCACCGATCATGAAAAAAAGATTTTCGGTAATCTCTGTTCCTCCTATATACCGGATATGATGATTGATTATCACAGTCTAGGACCATCAAAGCCATCCTATGATGCGGGTGATATGGAAGTCATCATTCCAGCGAATACCACCAAATGGGGTATGGATGAACAAATTTATCAGTATGTGGCTAATAAGCTAAAGGAGGCTGCTGCTGCAGAAGGTTGGCCTTATGAAATTCATACTCTGGAAGATCTGAATCTTTATTATTTTGGAGAAGCAGAGACTGGAAGGCTGCCCCATAGATATCTGCAGGAAAAAGTCTTTTTGCTTCATTTACAAAATGCCTCTGAGCATTATGATTTTCCCTTACAAAATATGGATTATACAAATTATACCAACGGGCCTGCCTATCTCAAATGGCATACCTTGGTTTTTGGAGTGGAAACAAATCACTGGGCTATCAAAGTTGAAGATGGTTTGGGTGAGAGTGGAGCGGTTATCTGTAAAGACTTATTAAATATGGGTAATAAAAGATTCTCCTGGGAAAAAGAACCTGGTTATCCGACAAATATTTTAGTTGGGGATTTCAGGAACTCCATTAGGCCTTCTGGAAAAACCCCGGGTGAAAGAAGAATCTCCCGTGAGAAAATATGGAAGGAAAGAGCAAATTTTGATATTTTAAAAAGAGAAATACTTGAAGATCCTGAAGTAACATTGGTTAACGTGGGTTATTTAGGAGAAAATGTTCCACTGGATTTTGAACTGTGTTTGCGTATGAGACAGGATATGATCAAGAAGGTCCTGGTGGAAAAGCAAGAAGTAAAATTTGAAACATTTAAAGATAATTGTTCGACTTTTCTCTCTATTCCAATGTCTATTAAGAAAGCAGGATTATCAAAAGTGAAAATTATACATGAAGCCTATAGAAGAAAGGGTTAAATTATCGCAACGGTCTTGAATGGAAAACAGATGAGGGGTCAGTCTTCACAGATTAACATAGAAAGGATAAGAGATGAGGCTAGACCGCAAATACCAAAGTGGTTTCTATTATAAATATAAGGTATAAAAATTAAATATATTACAGAATAAGTTTGATCAATTTTTGGATTTAGGTGAGCAGGAAAGAGAAAAGAGGAGGACTATTATGCTTAGAAAAATTGAAGGAGCAAAAAATTTACAACCTGGTGAAATGAAGGAATTTAAGGTCAATGGGATCTCTGTTTTATTGATACATTATCAAGAAAAATTTTATGCTGTCAGCAACAAGTGTACTCACCTGGGATGCAAGTTATCTAAGGGAACCCTGGAAGAAAATATACTTACCTGCCCCTGTCATGGGTCTAAATTTGACATTACCAATGGTAAATTAGTTGAATGGATTTCCCGTTGGCCCAGATTCATCAGTTCCTTAACGAAGACCCTGGGATTAGCTCGCCCTCTTGTTGCTTATCAAATCGTGGAAAAGGATAATGATGTGTATATAGAGATATAGAATGAGAATAACAGGGTATAAATAATAATTTTTTAATGTTAAGCCATAAGAGAGTTTCAGTCAGATAATATTAAGCTTATTATTAATAACACTTTTTTTTGAATGATTAAATGGAGCGAAAAAGATATGGTTAGCAATTTTGTTAATCCAGATTTGTATCATGGTTGGCATAAAAAAAGCAATTTTTTTGAGGGGTGGTATTTCAAGTTAGTCGATGCCAGTACCCAGCAAGTTTTTGTTTTCATTCCGGGCATTCACCTTGATAAGACTAAAAAGTATTCTCATAGCTTTATCCAGGTATTAAAAGGCAAAGAAGTAAACTATAGTTATCTGCGCTTTCCCCCCGATGAATTTATCACCTCAAAACATAATTTTCAGGTTTCTATTAAAGATAATTATTTTT
>JAGYIZ010000083.1 GCA_018402425.1 Candidatus Atribacteria bacterium
TGATGATGTAATTTCATAAGAAATAAGCTGATCATCAAGGTCTAATAATTCAATATTTACTAAGTTTGATGAAGGATTAGGATAAAGCATTATTGGACTATTATAGCGAATAGAATTATTTTGTTTTGCTCGACAATAATCTTCAACTCTTATGGTAAATGATTTTTCAAAAATATTATTGTTTGAGTTTAACGAACAAGTAATAAAGTACTGTCCCCAATCACCAATTTGAAGACTAATATTATTTCCAATTAATGTTTTATTTATTTTTGAATTGCTAATAGTCCAAGAAATTCTGCTGTTCGTTGGAACATCAGGTACCCTACAAAATAAGGAACAAGAAGAATACTTGACTTCAGGTAGATAATTATCTTTTATAACAGAGATTCTTTCCAAATTAGGGTTGTCAGTTATAAATAATTTAACTTCAGAACCAATCTCAAAAGTAGTACCCGGCATAAGTTTAATTTCTTTTCCAGAGTTTACTGATACATTTGAAGTACTTTTTGTGACAAAATCACCAATGTCAATTTTTTTGTAAGGATCAGGGTTGTAATTAATAGTTACACTTTCGTTTTCTTCTGGTTCTCCAGTAGCTAAATTGATAATAGGCAAGCCAGTGTTACTGTTAATGTTGAATAGGCTATGAAATTGTGTTCTTAAATTTCTACCAATCTCAATTAAATTACTGGCTTCAAAGTTTAATGGACCATTAGTAGTTCTGTTTTGTAGATACATTCTATCGTACATAATTTCCATTGAATCCAATTCTTTAATTTTATTAAAACCGGATCTGTGATTAAAGTTCAATTTATTTAAATATACATCATCAAAAGGAATGGAGCCATTAGCAATTAATTGGTTCTCATTATTCCTATTAAATAGCTCCAAGCCTTGAGCCGAATTAAACAAAGAAGTTTCTAAACCAATAGAACTACTAGTTGGAACAAAGCAGAATTTAATATTAAAATCCGCATCTCCCTCGGAACCGCCAGGTGCACTATCAAACTTTTGAAAATTAAAGTCTTCTCTGCGTCTTATATAATTAAAAAAATTTGGGGGGAATAGATTTGCATATGCTACCTGAGATACAAGGTAATCATTCTGATTAACACCAGAGTATCGACAATAAAAGTCAACAATGAAAACACCAACATAAAGTGGAGGAAAGTCCACTATATGTTGATTTGGAAATGCCGATATAACATTCTCCGGGATATTTTCACCTCCGCTTGATGCACAAACATTTCTACAATTCTCAGGATAACCTAACAAGTCTAAATAAGCTTGCATGAAGAGGTAGTCAGAATTTCCCATATAGTGCCGAATAATCATTTGTCTTGCAGCAGGAGACCCTAATTGATCTAGAATATCTAATATGAATATATCTTCATTAAAAATCGCCTCTAAAAGTTCTGCAAATGCAGTTTGAAAAACCATTTGATACCCAAAACTCAAGAGAACATCATTAACCATCCATTGAAGACCCAAAGGTATATTTGCCCCTTTCATTGGAGAATCATTTGCTACAAACAAGCCAATTTGATGGTCATAGCCTTCGATCTCTAATTGTTTCAATGCAATTCTGCCTAATAAACCACCCATGCTTTCACCTAATAGAATACCCTCAAAATAATCAACCTTATTATCATTAATATATTTAATCAACTCTTTTACTATTAAAGCGTTCTCCAATAATGATCTACCACTATTAATAAAAGATAAATAAAAAACATCGTATCCATTATTTAATAAGGCTATAAGGTGAGTTTCGCCAATCAAAGTGAAGGAATTTTGATCTCCTGCAATGTCAAAACCTTCAATAAATATAACTGGTTTATCTAATTTTCCATCATACCCTTGGAAGTATACATACTCACCCGAAACCAAGATGTTTCCATTCCCAGGAATTGCCATACGGGACTGTGAATTATCGGTAGAGTCTTCAACAAATACTGATATTGTATCCACCGCAGTTGGTATTATTGGCTGAGAATGTAAAACTGTTATAGAAGAATACGAATAAGTAGTATCGATACCGTTAATTAACCTAAAGGCAATATTTTTATCTCCAATACATGAATAGAAAACATTAAAGATTTCACTATTGTTTTTAGGTAGAACATGCCAACCCAAATTATCTCCAAAATTAATACTCAAACTTTCCGTTCCGCTATAGTTTGAAAAATAATTCTTTGAGTCCCAATAGAATTCCACATTAGAAGAATATGATTTGGAATGTAATGCAGACCCACTGAAAAAAGTAAAGCTTTCAAATTCAATATCTTCATTGCTTTCAGCGTGCTCTATAATGTTAGATTGGGTGATATAATCACCATTAATATTCAAACAAGCTAAATTTATTGTCGATGTTCCAAAGCGATCAACATTGTTGAATGAAACTAAACTATCGTATGCAGGAAAGCCCAAGCAATTGCTCAAACAAGAAGAAGAAACAGCTGCATAAATATATCTCCACTTCCATGGTTTGCTCATAATTGGAATGCCTGAATACCATTTCTCCATGTCTTCCAAAACAATAAAACCCTTATTGAAAAGATAATCCGACTCCATTTCTGTTTTGTCCAAACCAGCATAGAATTGAAGATTGCCGTTGATAATGCTATCATAGGCTGCAGTTTGTGCTTTTACATTCAACTTCAGACTAAAAGCACTTATTAAAGCAAATAAAAAACTGAGATATTTAAATTGCATCTTCATGTTATTTTAGATTATTGGCCTTTAACTTTAAATACAATTCAGCATTCTCTTCTTCTAAATTTTTAACTCTTTTGTCAAGTTCAATTAAGTGCAAAAACAACTCTTCTATTTTTTCCAAACTTTGTGACCCAAGCAATCCAAGCTCAACTCCCCCTGATAGCTTCACATCATCTTCACTCATTACCCCAGGTAAATGTCTATACGCTTTTAGATAAACTTCAAGCTCGTTTAAAGACATTAAGTCGTAGTCATCTTTAAAAACATAATCAGGGAATGGACCTAGAGTAACTTTTATTTCTCTTGCTCCAATTAAGCCCATAACTGCAAGCTTGGTAACATTATCTGGTGTTATTGGGTTAGAAGGATCATGCCCAATAATAGTAGTGCCATCGCCATAAACAATAAAGTTTTCTTGGTTGGTAGAACTTTGTCTAACAACAATAGCTTTTGTAAAATCTCTATTTACATTGTTTACAAAACTGTAACGGAAAGTTTCATCAACTCCAGTTTGATGATCAATGGATAATGCGGAGCTACCTGCTGGCATGTTTTGAGCAGAAATAGAGACTTTTGCATTGCCTTCGGTGTAATTAATAAAATCTCCAAAAACAGCTTTACTAGCGCTCGTTTTAAAATCTGTTCTACTATCTCCACTAACATGCAAGTGTGTTAATGGATTATTAGTTCCAATACCAACAAAAGGTATACAGCCTTCAACTCCTGCATGAATAATTCCAGGATTGGCAGCAATGCTTTTCCACGAAACTATCTGATTTCCATCACTTGTAACTTTACAAAGTTCTTGGGGGTTTAGGGGTGTAGCGGCTGGGAAATCAGAAGTAAACAAATCACCATTTGGACCTAGAATTATTGACTTATAGGTGCTTTCTTGTTCATAAGTTAAAGATTCAGAGACTGCAGGTAATGCGGCTAACTTAACTCCTTGCTTCAAT
>JAGYIZ010000084.1 GCA_018402425.1 Candidatus Atribacteria bacterium
TTATTAATTGGTTTTCTATTTACTTTGATTTTATCAATTGCTCTATTAAATTCACCAATTAGAGCAAAGGATATTCAATTTGGTGGCCAGCTTGATGCCTCACTGACCGGTTTTTACGACAGTGAATTAGGATATGGTTATATCCCCCAGGCTAGTCTGGATATGGAATTATTTGTTCCCCGTTGGGGCGATAATGAAATCAAATGTGCAGCTAATCTCTATACTGATATAGAGGAAGCTCAAGTAAATTTTTTTTGGAAAAGATTATATTGGAAACATAGATTTGAAAACCTGCATCTCACTATTGGAAGACAGCCAATATCCTGGTCTTTCGGATCCATGTTAAATCCGGTAGACTATTCCCTGGGGGCTATGGCCTTAGATGAAGAATATAGTGCTAAGTATCAAAATGCTGTGGAAGCTTATTTTCCTATAAATTGGCATACCAGTTTGTCTTTTGTAGGGTCTATCCCCGATAATAGTAATAATCTGAAAGTTGGTTTGAGAGGGAGAATATTGATTAATGATTTTGATGTAACGATTCATTTTGTACAGGAAAACGTAATAACAGATGAACCAGCCAAGCAGCGTTTTGGCATCACCGCCAAGGGGGATGTGGGTAAGTTTGGTGTTTACGGTGCATTAGGATATTACAGGGAAGAAACTGATTCTTTTTCACTTTTAGCCGGTCTGGATTATAGCTATTTCTTTCAGGCAGGCAACCAACTATATTTACAGATGGAATACTTGAATATTCCGCCTCAACTTTTATCGCAGATTACCGGCTCAATGATGTCAGGGGAAAATGAAAAGGAAAAAAATATAGATCTGCTAGTAGGGAATATATCCTATCAGATTGATGATTTTTCCAGTATTGGCATGACTTCTTTCTGTAATTTCAGTGATGGATCCAAATTATTCATACCGAGATACAGCAACCAGATCAATACCCATACTACTATCGAGATTCAGGCAGGAATGATGATGAAGGTAATTGAGGAATCGAATTCATCTTCCTTAAAATCTTTTTTTGGTGAAATGAACCGGCTTTTTGTAGAGCTTGGTATTAATTATGCTTTTTAAATGGCATAATATTTGCTTTATATGTTGTTTAGATGATGGAATTTAAAGAAATATTTTTAAAAACGTATTACTATAATTACTATAAAAGGAGGAGAAATTGACTAAAATTAAAATTGCTATTGCTAGTGGTAAAGGTGGCACGGGTAAAACATTAATATCAACCAACTTAGCTCGTACTATAAGCGATATGGGAGAAAAGGTGCATTATATTGATTGTGATGTTGAAGAGCCAAACGGTCATTTATTTTTAAATCCTAAGAATAACCAGGAAGAAGTCATTCGTTTGTTATCCCCTGCTGGTGTAGATGATGCTAAATGTATAAAATGTGGCAAATGCAGTGAAGCATGTCATTATAATGCTATTGCAGTGGTTAAAGATAAGGTATTATTTTTTAAAGAGTTATGTCATTTATGTGGTGCATGCCAGATAGTATGTCCTGTTGATGCAATTATTGAAGAAGAGAGAAGCATTGGGACCCTACGCCATGGCTTAAGTGGGGAAATTGATTTTCATGACGGCTTGCTGGCTACTGCGGAGGGAGGAATGTCTCCCCGCTTAATAAGAAAATTGAAAACATACATCAGTGAAGGAATTAATATTTTGGATTCCTCGCCCGGGACAGCCTGCCCGGTAGTGGAGACCATCAAAGATGCAGATCTTTGTGTATTAGTAACTGATCCTACCCCTTTTGGAATGCATGATCTTAAATTAGCAGTGGCTATGGCTCGTAGCTTGAAGAAAGAGCCGGTCATTATTGTGAATAGAGCAAGTTATAATAGGTTAGATTTAGAAGAATATTGCCAAGCTCAGCAATTAGAAATCGTAGGCGAGATACCCAATGACCGTAAAATTGCCCATTTTTATTCCCGGGGAGACCTCATTATTGATGAAATTCCCGAGTATAAGGTCTTATTTAAGAAGATAGCTGCCAGGATTATCGAAAGTGCTAAACATGAAAGACAGGTAAAGAAACCTGCCGAGGAAAGCTATTTTTTCCAGGACCGCCAGGTAATTAAGAAAAGTCTAGAATCAGATGAGATGCATGGAAAAAGACCCAAAGAAGTTGTTATTATAAGTGGGAAAGGCGGAACTGGCAAGACTTCACTTGCTGCTTCCTTATCGGCATTAGATCATTCTATGGTAATTGCCGATTGCGATGTAGATGCTGCTGATCTGCACCTGATTTTAAAGCCAAAAATTAAAGAAAGCGGTTATTTTAGCGGGGGTGTGAATGCCAAAATCATACAAGAAAAATGTACTGCCTGTGGTAAATGTAAGGATGCCTGTCGTTTTTTGGCTATTGAAAAAGAGGTTAAGGAAGGTAAGACTAAATATTATATTAACCCGGTAGATTGCGAAGGTTGTGGAGTTTGCCATCTGGTCTGCCCGGAAGATGCCATTGAAGTCCATGATGCCATAAATGGGGAATGGTTTATATCTGAAACACGTTTTGGTCCCATGAGTCACGCTCGTTTGGGTATTGCTGAAGAAAATTCAGGAAGATTAGTAACTTTAGTGCGGGACCATGCAGTTAATTTATCTAAAAAATATGAAATCAAAAATAATTTGATTGATGGCTCCCCCGGAACAGGATGTCCTGTTATTGCCTCTCTTACGGCAGCGGATTATGCAGTAATTGTAACAGAACCGACAGTCTCCGGATTGCATGACATGAAACGAGTTTTTGAATTAGTTAAATATTTTGGTATGAAAGCCGGTGTAGTAGTAAATAAATTTGATATTAATAAAGATATGACTGAGAAAATTAAAGAAGAAGCCAGTAAAGCAGGAATAAAGATGTTGGGGTTTATTCCCTATGATGAAATTGTGACGGAAGCCCAGATAAAAGAGCAATCAGTAATTGAGTATGATCTAAAAAGTGAAGTGGCAAAGGAAATAATTAAAGTAAATAAAAATATCAAGAATGAAATAGCAAGTAATGAATAAATAAAAAAGCATATGGCCTATTTTGCTTAGCTTTAAATTCGGAGGATTTTTAACCATGAATTCTATCGGGAACGATTTTATCAGTAAAACTAAATACCAATTTCTAAATCTATCTGACCAAATGAAAGGTGTTAGCCCACCTTCTTTACAGTTACCATACCCTGATAATATGGAAATCATATCTTTACCTAATTTTAATGACGTAAGTCTTTCGCAGAAAAGTGTAACATCAGTTATTAACCTGAGGAAGAGCATACGAAGTTACCAACAAAGTGCTATCAGTTTATCTGAATTATCTTATCTACTGTGGTGTATACAGGGTGTCAAA
>JAGYIZ010000085.1 GCA_018402425.1 Candidatus Atribacteria bacterium
ACGACAATCTCGTCTTTCAATTCTTTATTGCGATAATTTGCTATATCCGTCTTAAACATGAAAAGCTTGGTTTTTAGCGGTATGTGGGCAAATACGATTAGTCTTTTTTGTATAGTGCTACTATAGTCTCCATATGGATGGAAAGCCAGAACGGAAGCATCCTGCCCATAGTTTTCATTGAGTTGAATGGTTATTTCCTGTTTCCGGGCAACTACTAACTCTGCCAGGATTTCCTGCCCTTGCATTTTTTCAACTTGAATTTCTTCCTGCCAATCACAATAATTATCTTTCTTCAAGGTTAGGCTATATTTACCGGGATACAGCGGCAAAGTGATAGGAGTCTGATATCCCATATATTGGCCTTCAATCCATAGACTGGCGCCTGCTGGTTTCGAATCAAAAAATACCTCAACCTCGGTCAGGACCGGGCAACAACCATCTATGCATAATAGCAAAAAAATCACTAAACTAAGACCGCTTATTAAATTTTTCCTCAATATACTATTCAATTTCAATATGTTCATGTTAGATAACTCAGGGAATGTAATAAGAAATAATTAATTTTGGTCGCTCTGTTCCAACAGGTGCAGAAGAAGAGCTAAAAAGTTTTCCATCATCTAAGGTCATTTCATCTTCATCAGCCAATCGTATACCATAATTGGATTTCATGCCAGAAACCCATCCCTGTACCAGACTTGTTATATCCCAATAAATATACTCATCCGTATCTCCTCCTAACGTCTGGATATCTTCATATACGGAATTGGCAACAGGCTGGTTATCCCAATTAAGGGATACCTCATCCCAATATCCTTCAACTTCATAAACAGCAAGGGGTACTTCAACATAAATGGGAATAGAAACATAACTCATCGGATCCTTAAAGAAGAGGCCAATTTTTGCTTCTGTAATGATGGCATTATCTGGAATGGCACTTACATTAAATTGCAGGTAAGTACGTTCAATATTACCTGATTCCCATAATGTACCCGCAGCCAGATAAGGTGCTCCATCATAATTCATTAATTGATTTTCGTTTGTAACAAATGTATCTTTTGACTGACTTTCATTGGGAATCAATATTTTTCTTTGTAGAATCTTTATAGTAATTGTGGCGCTGGAAGAGTCTGCACTGTTGGTAGCAGTCAGTGTGTAGGTGGTGGTTCGGTTGGAGATACGGAGGTGGAGCCGGACAAGGCTACTATAAGGCCACCAGGGTTAATTGTGACAGTACTGGCATCAGTCACTGACCAGCTTAAGGTCACGCTATCTCCTTCATCAATGGTGCTATCATCAGCAGTGAAGGAGCTGATAATAGGAGCAGAGGGAGTAGTTGCGCTACAGGAAGATAAGAAAAATAATATTGCGATGATAATAAAAAACTTGAAATAATAATTTAAATTTAAGGTGATTCCTTTCATCTGAACAGGAATGCTATATATATTCTTCCTATATTCTTTTAAACTATCACAATTGTATTGATTCACCTCTACCTAAAATCAAACATTCATAACCAAGATTATTTACCTCCTATCTCTTTCTTTGAAAGTATTGATCATCAGCAGGATTGGCAGCTTTTGCAAATAAACCTTTTGCGCAACTCTATCCACATGCCAATAATGATCCGGATCCCCATGAGTTACAAATATATGAGTTATGTTTTCCCACTCATATTCTGGTATTAAAGTCTTTAACCAACCCTTAAATAGGTATAATGAGCCACCGGGATCAATAGCTATTTTTTTGTTTATAGTTTTAATCAGAAAAGAGTTGTAACCATAATATGTTATTTCCATAACTGTACTTTCTCTTAATTTATGGGGCCTATTGCATGTATGGATATATTTTTAAACTTATGTTCTACATTTAACATAAGCAAAACATCTATATGTCTTTATTTTATTGCTCATATCAGTTGGTACAATTAACTCAAACAAAAGGCTTCCTTTTGCTGGTAAACTTGATCTAGTTGGGTTTTCCGGGATTTGAACTTAACTTCTCCTATCAGGTATTTTGTGAAATTGTGAAGCCTGTCCCCATTGGTTTTTCATTGGTTTCCTTCATAGAGATTTGACCCTTTATTCACTTTATTATTATAAGTTGGAATATTTCCCAAAAGATAAAGTGATTTTAATGGCTTCTTCTATTTTTTGTAAACAATGATGATTGACTGATCCTATTTTTTTTAATACCCGACCCTTATCGATTGTTCTAATTTGTTCACATTGTATGGTGCTGTCTTTTGTTAAACCGGCATCATCCTTGTTAATCCAGACATGGGAGGGGTATTTCTTTTTTAGCCGATCCCTGCCTGTAATAACGGCGACAATAATGGTAGGGGCATTCTTATTAAGAATATTATTCTGAATGATGATACATGGTCTTGTTTTTCCTGTTTCTGAACCTTGTATGGGATCCAGATTTACATAGACAATATCTCCTCTATATAAATTCATTTTTATATATTTTCTCCATCTGCATATTTAAAATCTTCACATATCTCTTTATTTAATGTTGCGCTATCTTTGGATTGTGCAATTAATTCTTCTTTTAATAATTGCATTTTTACCTTTTCAATATACTCCTCCATGGCCTTTCGAACAAAACTGCTGAAATTAGTGTCCAGCTTATCTGTTATTTCCTGGGCTTCTGATAATAAATGATTTGGGAAACATACATTTTTTCTAATCATATTTATTTTATTCATATTAACACACCTTTATAATATTATTATATGTATATTATATACATATAATAGAAGTTAGTCAATAAAATAACGTTATTATTTCTACGCTGTTTATTGTTAACAGCATTGTTTTTTCCTGTTATTCAAATATGAAAGTTAGCTTGGTATTTTGACCCTTTAGTATTTTAAAGTTTTGAGGTCATGAGATCTTGAAGTTAAAACAGTTAAACGTCAGAATTGTCTTTTTTATCTTCTGTCTATTTTTCTTCCCGGTATCCTGGATTAATTTTAAAGATCCCCTTTAAAGTAAATAGCCAGATCAGGATGATCCCTAATACTCTGAACAGATCAGAAAAATAGGAGACATTTTTCATGTTTGTGTCGTTACATGGGGTCAGGTCTTGAATTATCAGTTTCCTTCTTCATTTTCCACCTTCTTGCGGGAAATAGTATCATAGCTGGGAGATTCTACAATATCACCTATGAGTTCTTCTTTTCGGGAATTATCTTCATCTGCCAGCAACTGATTCCTTTTTCTTTCATAGTCTTTGATATATCTGGCAACGGTTCTTCGG
>JAGYIZ010000086.1 GCA_018402425.1 Candidatus Atribacteria bacterium
TTTGTAACATGTTATCAGATAAAAACAGGCTTAGGATTTTAAAGTTACTTGAATATAAGCCCATGTGTGTTTGTGAATTAACCCATATAATTGGGATTCGTCAGCCCAGCATATCAAGACATTTGAGGAAATTAAAGGAAGCGAATTTAATAGATAGCCGACAGGATGGCCAATGGCATGAGTATTTTATTAACCGCAGTGGAGATGAATATACCCGAATCTTAATAGGAAATCTAAGCGGCTGGCTCCACAATGATCCTGTAGTTGTCCAGGATATGGAAAATGCAAAAAATACAAGCAGAGATATTTTATGTAAATATATGTAAGTACCAATAAACTAAAAAAATTTTTTCTTCATTATATAGCAAAAAAGCTATATAATCTTAGTTTACACTTAATAAGTAAGGAAGATATTAAAATGAAAAATCAGTTCAAAGTTTTTGTAATAATAGGTGGATTCCTGCTTTTCTATTTCTTACCTTTGGAAAGCCTTGGATTCCGTAATCCAATCTTTGAAGCCCTGGCTATGTTGAATATGTATGCCAGAGAGCATGTAATTTTTAGTTTGATCCCGGCATTCCTGATTGCAGGAGCTATTTATCAGTTTCTGGATCAGAATGCGGTCTTAAAGTATCTGGGGGCTAAAACAAATAAAGTATTGGCTTATTTTGTCGCATCTCTTTCAGGCTCTGTATTAACAGTATGTTCCTGCACCGTATTGCCTTTGTTTTCAGGTATCTATAAAAAAGGAGCTGGATTAGGACCGGCCATAGCCTTTCTTTATTCAGGCCCTGCCATAAATGTACTGGCAATTATTTTAACTGCCCGGGTATTAGGCTGGCAGATAGGTTTAGCCAGAGCAATCGGGGCTATCATTTTCAGTGTAATTATCGGCTTGTGTATGCATTTTATCTTTCTTTCTGAGGAGAAAGAAAGACAGGCTAATGGAGAATTACAGTTTGGTGTCAGTAAAAGTGAAACTGACGGAAGAACAGGACTGCAGAATATTTTCTATTTTGTATCCATGATCGGTTTTATGGTCTTTGCCAATTGGGCAAGGCCTCAGGCAGGAGACCAATCTCTATGGGCTTTGATATTCCAATACAAGTGGTATCTGGCAATTGCTTTTGCTATCTTATTTGTCTATATTCTGATGAACTGGTTTCAAAAACAGGAGATTACACCCTGGCTTGAATCCTCCTGGAGCTTTACTCAGCAGATTCTACCATTGCTTTTCCTGGGCATCTTTTTTGCCGGACTTCTCTTAGGCAGACCGGGAGAGGAGGGGTTGATTCCTTCCCGTTTTGTAGCTTCTTTAGTAGGAGGTAATTCACTTATTGCAAACTTCTTTGCCTCTCTTGTCGGAGCTTTTATGTATTTTGCCACTCTCACAGAGATACCGATACTGCAAGGTCTTATTGGTTCAGGTATGGGGCAGGGGCCGGCACTGGCACTGCTACTTGCCGGACCGGCTTTAAGCTTACCCAATATGCTGGTTATCCGCAGTGTAGTTGGCACAAAGAAGACTTTTATTTACGTTGTCCTGGTAGTGATTATGGCTACTTTCAGTGGCATGGTTTATGGAAGTATTATTCAATAAATTAAAAAAATTAAAGGAGAAAAGTTATGAAGATTGAAATTTTAGGGATGGGATGTCCCAAATGTAAAAAAACTACCCAAAACGCTCAACAGGCAGTTGAAGAGTTGGGTATTGATGCAGAAATCATAAAAGTTGAAGAACTGGAAAAGATTACCGAATATGGTGTGATGATGACCCCTGCTTTGGTGATTGACGGAGAAGTGAAGGTAGCAGGCAAGATTCCTAGCAAGCAGGATATTATGAATTGGATTGAAGAGAAAAAATAATCAATTAGGAGATTTAAAATGGGAGAATGTTGCGGCAATATAAAAACAAGATTGATTTATTCCTGTTCCGGTTGTGTCGATGTAGGTGAAATAGCAGATAAAGTTGCCAGGAAGTTGACTATAGAGGGGTATGGTAAGATGACCTGCCTTGCTTCAATAAGTGCTGGCATATCCGGGACAATAGCATCCGCAAAAAGCGCAGATGAGAATGTTACAGTAGATGGATGTTCAGTCGCTTGTGCCAGAAAAACTCTGGAGAATATTGGTGTAAAACCTGCTGAGTCTTATACATTAACTGAAATGTGGCTAGAAAAGGGCAAAACAACAGTAAGCGAAGAAATTATCGATGTAGTCAGCCAGCAGATCAAACAAGGCATTGTATCTGAAGCACAATCAAAGAAAGAACAGGGTAATAACAAAAATACAGGTTGTTCCTGTGGTTCTTGTTAAATAAATAAGGATATTTTAAAAAAGAAAAGGGGAAATATGAGCGAGCCTCATTATCACCATCATAGTCATTTCAAAGAAGAAAATCTTATTATTGTGATGGTATTAAATTTTGTCATAACCCTGGTAGAGGTTGTTGGAGGGTTGCTTTCAGGAAGCCTTTCCCTGTTGTCAGACGCCCTGCATAATTTTAGTGACGGTATATCAGTGATAATCAGCTTTGTTGCTATCAAATTAGGGAAAAAGGATAATACACTGGCCAATACATTTGGCTATAAAAGGGCTGAAATTCTTGCTGCTTTATTTAATTCTTCTTTTCTTATAGCTATTTCTTTCTTTTTATTTAAAGAAGCTTATCTGCGTATACATAATCCTCAGGAAATAGAGAGCGGATTAATGATTATAGTCGCATTGGTTGGTTTAACGGCTAATGTTCTTTCGGTTTTTTTGCTGAAAGCCGGAGCCAAAGACAGTATGAATATCAGATCAGCATATATTCATCTTTTTTCTGATTCTCTTTCATCTTTAGGAGTGATTATTGGTGGCATATTGATTCATTATTATAATATTACCATTATCGATTCAATATTGACTTTTATGATTGGTGCCTATGTACTCAAAGAAGGATTTGATATTTTTAAAGAGAGTGTTGCAATTTTAATGGAAAAAACACCGGCAGATATTAATATTATTCAAATAAAAGAAGTAATAGAAAATATTCCTGAAGTGGAAGATCTGCACCATGTTCATGTATGGCAGAGCAATGAAAAACAGATCCTCTTTGAAGGCCATATTGATGTGAAGAAGGATATTAGCTTAAGCAAGGCAGATATCTTACGGAGTAAAATCGAATCAATCTTATTAAAACAATTTGGAATTAATCACACAACACTACAAGTGGAATACAACTGCTGTGAAGACAAAGAAGTTATTAAAAATCATTAT
>JAGYIZ010000087.1 GCA_018402425.1 Candidatus Atribacteria bacterium
TCGTAAATCAATCCGGATACAAAAATTTTATTTTTTTTCTTTCATTCTTGGGTATGTAATCATCCTTTAAAATATCAACTTTTAATTCTTTTGTGCCGTAGATATCTGGAATAATGTCAAAAGTAATGAATAATTGTAATCTATCTCTTTCAAATAAAATACGATTATCAGTCTCTATTGGATACTCAGAAGATATTTTTTGCAAAATTCGATAAATCTTATCACGGAAAATATTGATATCATCTTTACTGTTTATTACAAAGTCTAAATCTTCTGAAAACCGATATTCCGGAAAATAAATCTTTTTTAAGGCTGTTCCTCCTCTGAAAACAATATTGTCATAGAGAAAAGTGTCTTGAGAAAAATAAAACAATATCAGTTCTATAAAATAATCTTTTTCTATAATATCTGGAGATACATTGTTTTTAAGTGATAATCTTTGTGCTTGAAAAAAATCAATCATTTTTAAAACCTTACCAAATCTTTAATCTGTTTTTGCCCAACATTGTCAACTAAGCGCCAATTGTTTTTATTGATTCTTTTAAATGATAAAGTTGGGTCAAGCAAATCATACCGATCTTTTACATATTTTTTTAATTCAAAATAAATATCAGGTTCACCAATATTTAATATCTCTAATAAATAACCTAATCTCTTTACAACAACATTTTTCTTTTGTCTTTTTAAATAACTTAATAATTTCTTTTGATCAATCTTTTCTTTCACTATCCAAATTCCCTTAGCTATTTCAGTAATCCCTCCACAGTACTGCGGAAAAGTTAAACAGTCTATGATAGTTTTTTCTATATCTGTAATTCTAATTTTTTCTTTGCGCTCTATCCATTCTTCTTTGATTCCCCAAATTGTATTTTCTTTTACAGTAACAAAGATCATTTTACCTTTCATTTCTCTGGGAACTACTTGTCTTTTAGGCGTGGCTATAAAGATTTTCAACAAAGGCTGAGTTAACATCCCCCAATAATTCATTGCACTGTAAAAAGCAATGTAATATTGGGGAGAATTAATAACCTCTTTAGCAGCTATATACCAATTTCCAACATAGCCCATTCCGCTACCTATTTCTTGAGGAATAATTAAATACTTTCCTGCCTTTAGGCGTATGATTATCCTTCTTTTTACCAGATCCCTCAACAAATCAACTGTACTGCTGTAGCTTTTGCCCAGAATCTTTTGAGCATGGTTAATTTTAAAAATAGTCCTATTTTCATCATATAATTTACTGATTAATTGGGCACTTGTTTTACCTAATGTCTTCTCGTTTTCCATAATATAAACCTTCTATGTATAGTATATGGGCTTTTAACCCATATTATATACATAAATAGTAGATATTACAAATAAATCTTAATTTAGTCAAATTTCCTCATATTTTTTAGTCTACTCTATATAAAAATATTTTTACTATAAAATCGAACTCCAGGAAATCCCTCTTTCATTCTTCAATCTTTCCGCTTTCAGAAAAGACCACCAGAGGATATCAGGGATTCTTATAAAAATCACTTTGTTAACAATAAAACTCAATTAAATAAATGGGATTAGGTATTTTAAATTCAATTGTAGAAAATAAAAAAAATTTCATCCCAATCACCATATTTAAAAAATAGATTTCTCTCACTATCAGCCAAACCAGTGCTTTCGAATTTCCTCCAGGAAAACTGTTTACCAGGTAGGAGGGGTTTATCCTTACCATGATAATGGGAAACGTACTTACCGAAATAGTGGGAAAAGTACCGGACATTTACAGGTGTTTATTAAATTTATTCTATTAAGCAAGGAATTTTTGCAATTATTTTTCCCGGATACATTATCAAAGAAATTGTCAATGATAAAGATTTGACCCCTTTTTACTTATAATAACCCGATGCACTGTCCTATATCGGTAATGGCATGTTCACCAGGAAGATTGTGATATTTATGGGAGTAAGAATGATGCATTCCTTATTTCCTTTCAATATTATATATTTGATATAAGAACTATTTGTTTTTAGATAAAACCACTAGAAAATATCAAAGATTCTTATAAAAAACCACTCTGATAACAATGGCATTCAAATACAGCTTTTTTATTATTCTTTATTAACATCTTAAAATAACCCAAGTTCTCAAAAATACAACTGGAATAATCACATGTTTTTTTAAACAGTTAAGCAGTATAGCCTAGTGGTCTTATTTGCCAATACTTTTTCATAATTCTTAATGAAACTCAAAAAATGTTTTTAGCCGTTCTTCCGGGTCATCGAAAAATATTTCACTGGGGTCAAAGTGTTCCGGATCATATGAATCACCAAGCCATTTCATTGTTTCTTGGTACTCTTCATTATCAGGGTCAGGATTTTTTAACATATCTATTATCTCCTCATATCCGGGAGTAGAACCACAATCTTCCGGAGGGCAGGCCCTCTCACCAGATAGACACCTAGGATAGGTTTGTTCTTTATCTTTGGGAAGTATTTTTTCCAGTTTAATCACATGTTGCCAATCATCTCCAAAATCATAGGTATAATCTGCCTTTTTATTTCTTTTCGAAAAGCAATCAGCAATCATTACCTTCCAACCTGGAATGGTTTCCTCAATAAAAAATTCTTCTTCTGTAGGAATACCGATCCTGATTTTTTTCCTGGTTAACGGGTCCTTAACAATAAATTCATGAAGGTGACAATCAAGCCAACCCATAGCATCCTGAATTGCCACGTGGAAATCCCAGAAGGTATAAGTTTCCGGAACTTGAGTAACTCGCCATATTTCTGGTTCAATATCCTTTAAGGTAATTCTAAATTGATAAACCTGATTATATCTTTTTTTCATATACCCAAATCCTCCATATTTAAATTATTAGTCTTATTAGACCATTAGACCCATAGTATGTCTGAGACTCCCTGATATCAACCCTAATATCTAGTAATAAGATTTTTTATTTTTTATTTACATATTTTGTCATTAATTCTTTTGCTTTGGCTATTCCTTCTCTAGTCATAAAAACTGATTTTGCCCTTTTGCTTCCGGAAATATAATTTTCTTCCTGTAATTCATTCAGAATTTCGAAAGGATAGCCTTTCCAACTTCTATGAATTTTAATAGAAAATTCTTCCTCCTGCCATGATGTCAGATAGATTAACAATAAGGTCAATTCCTTGATGATTTGTTCCATTTCCTTAACCTCTTTCATATTTTTATCAATATCTTTATGAATTCAAAAACCTGTTAAAGA
>JAGYIZ010000088.1 GCA_018402425.1 Candidatus Atribacteria bacterium
TTCTTTACCAATACCTTCAGAAAAATATTTATTATAATTTATTGAATATCAGGAAATAAGCTGTTATAAGGAGAAGAAAGAAAATCGATAGCAATATAATTAATGATTTAATTCAAATTTTACAAAATAAAATTATTATAATTGCTTCAATAACCTGGGTATTAAACCAGACTATTAAATTGATTCTTTTTTATGCTACTGAAAAGAAATGGGATGCAGGAAGATTTTTTGGAGCAGGTGGCATGCCCAGTACACACTCAGCATTATCCATGAGTGCAGCAGTGTCTATTGGTTATAAAGAAGGATGGGGAACTGCTTTGTTTGCTTTAGCTTTAATACTAGCTATTATTGTAATGGCTGATGCAACAGGTGTAAGAAGAGCTACTGGCGAGCAAGCCAAAGTGCTAAATAAAATTATTTTAGAGTTTTTTGAAGAAATGAAAATAAAGGATGAACGCTTAAAAGAGTTGGTTGGACATACACCCTTTGAGGTTATTGTTGGCGCAATAATTGGTTTTATAATTGCTACTGTTTTATCAACTTACCTACATATTTGATTATACTGAAGATGTAAAATAAAAGATTCTTCAAAAAGAATGGAAATAATTTTGTAATGTTTTTATACAATTGATGGCTATTATTCCGGGAAGGATAAGCACTTGTGAGAAAGAAGTTAACTGAAAGCGAGATTAATGAATTAAAAAAGGCACAACAGGATGAGTTATTAAGCACAGAAGTCTATGGAAGATTATCAAAATTAGTTAAAGACCCCCATAATGCCAGACTATTAAAGCAGATTGCAGAAGAGGAAAGGCATCATGCCAGCACATTTAGTAAATATACCGGGAAAACTTTAAAGGTAAATAAATTGAAAGTATTATTTTATGTTTTTATTTCACGCTTTTTTGGATTAACTTTTGGTGTCAAGTTACAGGAAAGAGGAGAAGAAGAAGCGCAAAAAACATATCGAAAGATCGTTCACGTCATTCCTGAAATGGAAAAAATTATAGAAGAGGAAGAAAATCATGAAGAAGAGCTTATTAATTTAATTAATGAAGAAAGACTTTCCTATATGAGTTCTGTTGTTCTGGGCCTAAATGATGCACTGGTGGAACTAACTGGAGCCCTGGCTGGATTTACACTGTCCATACAGAATTCAAGAATTATAGCAATACTTGGTTTGATTACCGGTATTTCAGCGTCTCTTTCTATGGCGGCAAGTGAATATTTATCCACCAGAGCAGAGGCTGACCCGGAAGAACAGCAGAGAGCAGGTAAATCAGCATTATATACCGGGGTTGCCTATATTTTAACAGTAATAGCTTTAGTTACTCCCTATTTTTTAATCAATAATTACATAATTAGCTTAATAACGACTGTTACAATAGCACTAATTATTATTTTTGTATTTAATTATTATATTTCTGTTGCCAATGACTATGAATTTAAAAAAAGATTTTTAGAAATGGCTTCTATCAGCATTGGTGTGGCAGCACTTTCTTTTATCATTGGTTATTTAGTAAAAACCTTTTTAGGTTTCGAAGTATAAAGCTCTATTCATCTTTCTACAAATGTATTAAAATCCCTATTCCAAATTTATTGACAAAACTATTTTAGAATTTTATTATATAATTAAGTAATATTTTAATTAAAATAGAGAAACTTTCTAATGATAGAAATAACAAAAATCCTAAAAGCATTATCTGATGAGACAAGGTATAAGTTGGTAAAACTCCTCATAAGACATGATTTTTGTGTTGGTGCATTGGCTACCCGTTTAAATATTTCTGAATCTGCAGTTTCTCAACATCTGAAAGTATTGCGCAGTGCCGGTATTGTGAAAGGAGATAAAAGAGGATATTACACCCATTATTATGTTGACCAACAAGTATTAAAAGAAACTGCTAATCAAATAGCAAGATTGTCACGGATAACTTCTGAAGAACAAATATTTCATTAATATTCGCCTAAAAAATATTTCAGCAATATCATTTTAAAAATTAGCAATGATCCAATATGGAGGAAATTTATGTGGGTTTTTTATGTAACTGGGATTTTGTTGTTATTATCCTTTTTTGCTGATAAGAAAAAAACAAAAAAAGCCTTATTAATTGCTTATAAGAGATTTATATTTATATCTCCATCTTTTTTGATAATGCTTATCTTTGTTTCAATTATTTTATTCCTTTTTCCTCAGGAAAAAATAATTATGTATCTTAATTTTGGTAATCACACAGTCAATGTTATTATGGCCGCATTAGTCGGATCAATAACAATTATGCCGGGTTTTGTAGCATTTCCCTTAGCCGGAATATTAAAAAATAGCGGTATATCGTTTATGATTATTGCCTCTTTTACCATAACTTTAATGATGGTTGGCACTATAACATTTCCGGTTGAAGCAAGTTACTTTGGTAAAAAAGTAACTTTAATCCGCAATATCATAAGTTTTATTATAGCCATAATTGTAGCTTTATTGATTGGACTTTATTTTGGAGAAATTATTATATGAAAGAGCGAAAGAAGAATAAAAAGAATATCAATAGAAATCTTTATTTCATTATAATTTTAATTTATTTTGTTTTTATTGCCTATTCATATTTTTTTGGTATTCCATCCGGAATTGAAATAGGCAATAATCTAATCTCTTTTTTATTATATATGATGAAAATATTGCCCTGTGCCTTTATTTTAATCGGGTTATTTGAAGTTTGGGTTTCACGGGAGAGGGTTGAGAAGCATCTAGGACATAAAGGTGGACTTAGAGGATATGTTTGGGCGATTATTTTAGCAGGAACTATGGGCGGAGGTTTGTTGGTTGCTTTGCCCGTTTCTTCAGCCCTATACAAAAAGGGAGCACGATTGAGCGTTATTTTTACTTTTGTGGGTGCTTCGGCTATAGTAAGAATTCCTATGACGTTGTTTGAGGCATCATTTTTGGGTATTGAATTTACAGCGATTCGCTGGCTTGCTTCAATACCTCTAATTGTGATTTCTTCTATATTTCTGGAAAAATATTTGATAAAAAAGAATTATTCCATGAAATCGTAATAAAAAATTACCTGCGGTCCCGTTCCAGGTCATAGAGTATCTTTTCTAAGTACCATTCCTCTGAACGATTGGGATGGCGTTCTTTCAGACGTTTGATATGTCTTT
>JAGYIZ010000089.1 GCA_018402425.1 Candidatus Atribacteria bacterium
TAAAGATATACTAACTGAAATATTTTTACCTGAAGCCCTCAAATCTCCATCTAGTCCTCTCAAGAATGATTTGTGTTAGTTTAATATCTCTTTTTAGAGGTTCTTAAAACCACCCGCTATGTGGGTGCGATATTCACTGAATTCTTTGCCAAAAAAATCTTATTAAAGATTGTATAAGTTTAGCTGCAATAGTGTTAAATATTCCTTGACATTATATATATAGGGTATTATTATTAATAATAACTCTAAATATGGTGGTGTTCAATGAAATGTCCCTTTTGTAATAATCCCGAAACTGGTGTTATCGAATCAAGGGCAATGGAAAACGGTTTGGTAATACGTCGGAGGAGATATTGTAAAAAATGTAATAAACGATTTACCACTCATGAACGGATTGAATTAGTTCCATTGATAGTTATAAAAAAAGACGAAAGTCGAGAGGTATTTAATCGGGAAAAAATTGTCAAGGGAATTATAAAAGCTTGTGAAAAAAGGCCGGTTAGTCTGAATGAAATCAATCAGATTGCCGAAGAAATTGAGGAAAAATTAAAGCGTGGTTCAAGTAATGAGTTGAAAAGCCAGGTTATAGGTAGATTGGTGATCAATCGTCTTAAGTCTTTAGATGAAGTAGCATATGTAAGATTTGCCTCAGTTTATCGGCATTTTGAAGATGTAGGGAGTTTTTTAGAAGAAATTAACAGAATTAAAAAAAATAAAAAAAAGTAAAACAAAAAGGTAGGAGAGAAGGTAATGGTTGAAAAAATCAAGAAAAGAGAAGGCTCCCTGGTTAATTTTGATGAGGAAAAAATTTATAATGCCATTTTAGCAGCAATGGAAGCAGTAAATGAGAAAAATCAAACCCAAGCACGTAAGATAACAGATCATGTAATTTACCGTTTAGAGGTTAATTTCGAGAAAAAAATACCTTTAGTAGAAGAGATACAGGACATTGTTGAAGAACAACTTATCGCTTCAGGACTAACCAAGGTTGCCAAAACCTATATTATATATCGGAACAAAAGAAATGAAATTAGAAAAAAGCTATATGTAAGAGGAAGAGAAAAGAAATATAAGAATAGTACAGAGATGTCTCTATTAGTATCAACTGCTACTAAAGAAACACTAGCACCATGGGATAGAAGCAAGATTATCGATGCATTGTGCGAAGAAGCAGAGATTACCCCGAGTATAGCCAGGAAAATTGCCAAGAATGTGGAAGAAAAAATATTTAATTTAAATTTTGTAAATATTTCTACTGATTTAATTAGAGAACTGGTGGATAATGAATTATTTACCCGTGGTTATGAAAAAAAATGGATGAAACAGAAGATTATTGGTATGCCTTCTTATGATTTAAAGAGATTATTTTTATCCAAAACAAAAGAAAATAGTAATATTGCTAATAACAACCCTGAAGCAATTAATTTAGCTATTGCTGAAAATACCATCAAACAATATATGCTGCAGGAAATTTTTAGCCAGGAAACTGCAGATGCTCACTTAAAAGGAATGATACATATACATGATTTGGGATATCCACGGATATACTGTTCAGGTCATTCGCTGGAATATATCAAGAAATATGGATTACAGTTGGATAATTTGGATACTGCCTCCTCACCCGCTAAATATGCCCGTACTTTAACCGGACACCTTAATACTTTTTTATCATCAATGCAGGCTTATTATGCAGGAGCCTTAGGTATTGCCTATCTCAATATTTTTTATGCTCCTTACCTGGTTGGCATGTCTTATGAGGAAATGAAACAGGAAGCTCAGTATCTTATATTTAGCGGTTCCCAGAATGCTTTTTCCCGAGGGGGGCAAAGTTTGTTTTTAGATTTTAATGTTCACCTTGGTATTCCCGAACATTTGAAAGGAGTTCCCGCCATAGGACCGGGGGGTAAATATACCGGTAAAACTTATCAGGAATATGAACAGGAAGCCCAACAATTTCTCAAAGTCTTAATGGAAGTATGGGAAGAAGGGGATTCCAATGGAAAAGTGTTTGCTTTCCCTAAAATGGACTTGCATATTAATAATGAATCTTTTCAGAATCCTCAGGAAAGAGAACTACTTCAATATGCCTGTAATATTGCTTCTGAAAATGGCACACCTTATTTTATTTTTGACAGGGATAGCGTAACTCTTTCCGCTTGTTGCAGGTTAAAAAATGAGATAACAGATATGGAGATGATAAAAAAGCCGGAAAAGCTAAGATTTTCAGGTATTCAGAATGTGACAATAAATCTTCCACAATGTGCTTATAGAACCTTAAGAGAAATAAATGCCCAATCTGGCCTAAAAGATCAGAAGGAATTGTTCAATCGTTTTTTCCGACAGATAGAATCCGCTCTTAAGTTAGTTATTAAGGCACATCAGGAAAAGAAACGATTTCTAAAACAGATGATGAATTCGCCTGAAGGCCCCCTATGGCAGATTGGTAAGATTAGTCCGGATGGAGAACCTTATGTCGATTTGGAAAAAGGCACCTATCTGGTGGGAATAATTGGATTAAATGAGGCTATGCAATCTTTAACAAATTATCAGCTACATGAGAATGATGAAACATATGCCTGGGGATTAAAAACTATTTCTTTCTTACATATCAAGTGCAATGAGTATGGAACAAAAAATAGAATAAAATTATCATTGGAAGAGTCCCCGGCAGAAAGCGCAGCTGGTAGGCTGGCTAAAATTGATTTAAGGGAATTTCCGGAAAGTAAAAAAGTTATTAAGGGGAGCATCTTAGAGGATGAATGTTATTATACCAACAGTGTTCACTTTGGAGCTTCTGCAGATATTGATCTTATCTCAAGAATAGTTAAACAGAGTAAGTTCCATCCTCTCATTAAAAGCGGTGCTATTATTCATGCTTTTGTTGGAGAGAAAAAACCACCGGCGGACAGTATTTATAACTTAGTAAAAAAGGTTTGGGATAATACACTTTCTGCACAACTTACGATTTCACCGGAGTTTACCATATGCAATCAGTGTAAGAAAATTAGCCGGGGATTGCTTGATTCCTGTCCACACTGTCATAGCGATAATGTTTATGGTATTACCAGAATTGTTGGTTATTATAGTAAGATTAGCAATTGGAATAAAAATAAGATTGGAGAGCTCAAAGATAGAAGG
>JAGYIZ010000009.1 GCA_018402425.1 Candidatus Atribacteria bacterium
AAGTCAATCTGGGTATTCAATTGGTTTAATTCTTGCGGGTTTGCTGAATTAGTACCTGTTGTTGGTTCAAGATGGGATATGGAAAGATTTGGAATGATTGTAACGGGCACACCTCGACATGCAGATGCGCTGTTTATTGCTGGATACCAGACTTTTAAATCAATCAAAAAAGCGCAACTTATCTATGAACAAATGGCTGATCCGAAGGCGGTTATTGCCCTGGGTGCCTGCACCATGACTGGCGGAATTTATTGGGATTCTTACAATACAATAAAGAGATTGGATGATTATATACCTGTGAATATTTATATTCCGGGTTGTCCGCCGCGTCCTGAAGCCGTTTTTGAAGCAGTAGAAAAAATATTCAAGCACGTAGGGGAGATGAAATAAATGGACAAGACGTTATCTGATGAAAAAGAAATATTAGAAAAGATAAAAGATAAATTTAAATATGAAGGAAATATCCAAAGAGCAAAAAGAGTCTGGGTATTTATTAATGATAAGGATGAACTATTAACCTGTTCGAAATGGTTAAAAAAAGAAGGATTTATTCATTTATCAGCTATATCTGTCAGTGATTGGCTGGAAGAAAAGGAGTTCAAGCTTGATTACCTGTTGTGGTCTTTTCAAGACAAGATACTTCTTGTTTTGACTGTTAAGATAGACCGCGAAGAACCGATTATTGATTCGGTAACTTCCGTATGGGGAAATAATGCCCAAGCTCATGAAAGAGAAGCATGGGAATTTTTTAAAATTGATTTTAAAGGAAATAAGAATTTAACACCTCTTTTTACTGATAATTGGCAGGGGCCTCCCCCCTTCAGGAAGGACTTTGATTGGCACAAGTACGTAAGAGAAAACCATTATAATAAGAATAATGAAAGAGAAAGAGGATATTATGAAGATTAATCAAGAAATTTCCCGGTTGCCCAAAACTGATCAGTATGATATGTATTTTGGACCATGTCATCCCGGATCTGCAAATTTCGGGATTAAGTTAAAACTCAAAGGGGAAAAGATTATTTCTGCTCTTTCAGATCCTGGTTATCTCCATCGTGGTTTTGAAAAATTAATGGAATACAGGTTACCACTTCAGAATGCCATGCTTTCTGATCGTATTTGTGTTTTAGAATCGTTGGCCTGGGAGTTAATTCATGCTGAGGCGATAGAAGAATTAATGGATTTGGAAATTCCGGAAAGGGCTAAATTTATCAGGGTAATTATGGCTGAGCTTTCCCGAATTCAGTCACACATGATTTGGTGGGGCGTCTTTTCGGCCGGAACGGGTTTTGATACCGGGTTCAAAATTGCTTTTGGTTATAGAGATTATATTTTGGATTTATTTGCAGAAATTACCGGAGGTAGGGTATATCCTGCCGGATATATCTGTCCAGGAGGCGTAAGAAGAAATTTTCCTGAAGGAATAGAGGAAAAAATTGAAAAAGTTTTAGATAAATCAGAGGAATTAGCAAAATACATGGAGGTAGAAAACCCGACATTCAAAGCGCGAACCAAGGGGATTGGAATTTTAAAATTGGACGATGCTATCAGTTTAGGGGCAACCGGGCCTGTATTAAGAGCATCCGGGTTAAAAACTGATTTAAGAAAAGATGATCCATATGAAGTATATCAAAAATTTAATTTTGAGGTTCCGGTTAGAGAAGAAGGAGATATTTATGCCCGTTTTTTGATTGGTTTAGCTGAAGTGAAGGAATCAATTAAGATTGTAAGACAAGCAATAGAAACTTTGCCCGAAGGGGAATTTATCCTTCCCAAATATAAAAAACCTAAAATCAATATGAAAATCAATGAGGGAGAAGTATATGTCCATAATGAAATTCTGTAGAGGAGAAGGAGGCATGCATGTAATATGATGGCGGCATAAAGTCTTATAGGGTTAAAGTTAGAGGTCCCAGCTTTTCTCATATGATCCCGGTATTGGAATACATTCTAAGGGGGGCGGATATAGCAGATATTCCTGCTATATATTGGAGTTTGAATGTTTGTCCGGCAGATTTAGATCGATAAAAAATGGAAGTATTAATTTATTGAAGAAAGCAGGCTATTAAATTGGAAATTATTTTTTCTTTATTTAAGAATCTATTTAGTAAACCGATGACAGTGTGTTTTCCTTATGAATCAATAGAGATACCTCAGGGGTATAGAGGAGAACATCTATATGATAAGGATAAGTGTATATCTTGTGGGTTGTGTGCTAAAATATGCCCTGATAGAGCAATAGAGATGGTCGAAGCACCTGATGCATGTATTGAGGACTATCCTAAAAAATATCCCAAAATAGATTTAGGAAAATGTTGTTTTTGTGGTTTTTGTGAAGATATTTGTCCTAAAGGGTGTTTGAAATTAACTGATAATTTTTATCTTTCAACTTTTGATAAAAATTCAGTTATTAAAAAACCTTTCCCGCTTGATAAAAAATAGAAGTAAAATGAAAATAACTATAATTATTTGATTAAAAAATTATTATTTAGGAAAAGTGCTAATTTATTCTTTGAAATATAATTTTTTTGTGTTTAAGAAATTATAGACTATTATGACATATTAATAGTGCTGAAAAGATTATAATTATACATTGCTATTTAAATAGTTTTAAATATGTTGATTTTGTAGAATATTTTAAATATTAATTGAGGAAGTAGATATGAAATTATTAATGATTTATGCGGAAAATTTTGCCTATCAAACGAGGAGTAGAACATTAGAAACAGTTGAAGAATACCAGGAAGATAAGCAAATAGAAAATGTTCTGGCTGGTTTTATACAAGTAGAAAAAGAAGATGAAGAAAAAATGGATAAAGTCGAGACTAAACTTATTAAAAATTTAAAATGGGCTGCTAAAAAAAATAACACCAATTGCATTTTATTGCACTCTTTTGCTCATCTTTCTTTAAGTAAAGCTAATCCGGATAGTACCAAAAAAATATTTGATAATGCTGAAAAAAGGCTAAAAGATACCGGCTATGAAGTATATCAGACGCCCTTTGGTTATTTTTTAGATCTCGATTTAAAGGCACCAGGGAAGTCACTAGCCAGAGTTTTTAAGGAGTTTTAAATTACAATTTTCCATAAAAAATAAAAGTAGACTAATGGAAATGTTTAAGTTGTAAACAATATCGTTTTATCAGGTAAGATAAAGCAGGATCCCTAAAAAGTGAGATATACTTCCGCCCAGGACAAAGAGATGCCAGATAGTATGATGGTAACGTATCTTAGGTGCCAGAAAAAAGAATACTCCGAGCAAATAAAATAATCCCCCCACGATAATCCATAAAAGCATTTTTATGGAGACAGCTTCGAGCAGTGGTTTGGTTGCAGATATTATAATTAATCCCATAATAATGTAAAGTATTACAGAAACAACCTGGGTCTTTTGAAATAGAAAAACTTTCATTAATATACCCATTAGGGCAATTCCCCAAACCAATCCAAAAAGAGTCCATCCCCAGGAACCATGCAAAGAGATAAGTGTAATTGGAGTATAGGAGCCGGCTATTAAAAGGTATATAGCTGAGTGGTCAAATACCTGAAAAATTTTTTTTATTCTGGTATCAGGTAATCCATGGTAAATAGTGGACATCAGGTATAAAATTACCAGAGTTGAACCGTAAATAGTGAAGCTGATTATATGCCAGATATTTCCTTTTGTAATCGCCATAAAAAGAAGAACGACAAAACCAATAATGCTCAATATGGTTCCTATACCATGGGTAACGGTATTTGCTTTTTCCTGGTAAGCCATGTTCCTTGATGCAATTGAAGCATTCTCTAAAGCAGTTTCTATCATATTGTCTATAAAATATTTTATTTGCACAACAAGCTATCCTATCAAAATTTGTGCTTCTATAAGAGGCAAAAGAAGAAGTAATTTGTCTATTATAAATTGAAACAACAAATATTATATCACAATATCATATCCACAGTAAAGAATTAACGGTATACTATCAAAAATATTTAGTTAAAATTTTGCATGTTTAACAGTTTGATAAAGCAACACAAAGAGTAGGATAGTATAGATAAGATATAGTAACAGTATCTTATGATATTGCCGGCTATCAGGCCAAATTTTTACGGTTTTGATAACGTAAATGATGATCCAGAATCTTCTTTCTTAATCGAATACTCTCAGGGGTTATTTCCACCAATTCATCATCTTGAATAAACTCCAGGGCTTGCTCCAGGGAAAAATCCTGAGGTTTTTCTAAACGCAAGGCTTCATCAGAACCGCTTGCCCGCATATTGGTAACATGTTTTTTCTTGTTGACATTGACTTCCAGATCATTATCCCTTTTATTTTCTCCTACAATCATTCCCTGATATACTTTGGTTGCCGGTCCAATGAATAAATTTCCTCTACCCTGGGCATTATAAAGACCATAAGTGCTGGTAATTCCATCTTCAAAGGCAATTAATACTCCCCTGGAGCGTGAAGGAATATATCCCTTGTAAGGTTGATAGTCAAGGAAAAGATGGTGCATGATCCCTCTGCCTTTTGTTAAAGTAAGTAATTCACTGCGGAAGCCAATTAACCCTCTTGCGGGTATTTGAAATTCAAGTCGAAGCTGATCAGAAGAAAAATCCTGCATATTTATTAAATCTGCTTTTCTAATACCGCACATACGCATTACAGTACTCAAGTATTCTTTTGGTATATCACAAGTCATGAGCTCTATTGGTTCATATTTTTTATCGTCAATATATCGGAAGATAACTTTTGGTTTGGACACCTGGAATTCATATCCTTCCCTGCGCATCTTTTCAATAAGGATAGAGAGATGCAACTCTCCTCTTCCGGAAACTCGGAAAGTATCCATTGATTCTGTTTCTTCTACCCGTAGGCTGACATTGGTGTCAATTTCTTTAAAAAGTCGTTCTCTCAGGTGTCGTGAGGTAACAAATTTACCTTGTTGACCGGCAAAAGGACTGTCATTGACTTTAAAATCAATGGTAAGAGTAGGTTCATCAATACTAATTTTTGATAGAGCTTCCGGATTTTCCTGGTCGGCAATTGTTTCACCTTGATATTTGCTTCATCAATACCAGCCAATGCTATAATTTCCCCCGAATAAGCCTGCTTAGTCTCAATTCTTTCTAAACCTTCAAAAACATAAAGTTTGACTACTTTCCCTTTGACATGTCTTTTATCCCGCTTGATCAGCGTTACGCTTTCTCCCAACTCGATTTTTCCACGAATAATTAAACCCACAGCTATCTTTCCTACATAATCATCATAATCCAGATTGGTTATTAGCATCTGTAAATCACTTTTATTGTCCACAATAGGAGAGGGAACATATTTTACAATAGTCGAAAAGAGCACCTCAAGATTTTTATCTAAAGAATCCGGTGAAACCCCGGCTAAACCTATTTGGGCTGAGGTGTAGATTACCGGAAAATCAATTTGTTCATCATTGGCACCCAATTCAATGAACAAATCATAAATTTCATTTAGAACTTCTTTGGGACGTGCATTTGTGCGGTCTACTTTGTTAATCACCACAATAGGAATTAGGTTTAATTCCATGGATTTACGTAAAACAAATCGGGTTTGTGGCATTGGTCCCTCAAAGGCATCAACAATTAAAAGAACTCCGTTAACCATTCTAAGAATTCTTTCCACTTCCCCTCCAAAATCTGCATGACCCGGAGTATCAACAATATTAATTTTAGTCTTATTCCAATAAACAGAGGCGTTTTTTGACAAAATGGTAATGCCCCTTTCCTGTTCCATGTCATTAGAATCCATGATTCTCTCTTTTATTTTCTGGTTTTCCCGGAATGTTCCACTTTGCTTTAACATAGCATCAACCAGAGTTGTCTTGCCATGATCAACATGTGCAATCAAGGCAATATTTCTTAAATCATTATATTTCATCATTAATAACCTTTTTATTGAACGAAAATTCTGTAATCTGAAAAACAGGATAAAATATTATCACAATAAGTCTAATAAGTAAAGAAAATATTAGTTTAGGCATAGGTTGAGTAGAATCAATAGGGCATAAATGGTATTTTGATAAAAATATTCTTATTTTATTGACAGAAGGGAATTTTTATGCTAACTTATTTTTAACAATAAATCGAAAGGTTAAACCAGATGCTGAGGAACAAAGCCAAGAAATATTTAATTTTAACTATTATTATTTCTATTTTACTGGCGATGTTTATGCCTTAGTATCGTAACATAAACAGAAATTAGCAAATCAGATACCATAGGCATGAACATCGAAGATGCCTATGGTATTTTTATATGTAGCGACATATAAAGGACTATAGGTTTTTTATTACCTGTAGTCTTTTTTTATATCTAGATTTAAATAAAGCAAAACAAAATATCAGGGAGATAATTTTATGACAGTAAGAGGTATAAGAGGTGCAACTACAGTTGATGCAAATAGCAAAGAATCTATTATAAGCAGAAGCAAAGAATTGTTGCTATTATTACAAAAAGCTAATCATTTTAATACAGAAGATATTGTCAGCATATTTTTTAGCATGACATCTGATTTAAACGCTGCCTTCCCGGCAGAAGCAGCAAGACAATTGGGCTGGAATAAAGTTCCTCTTTTTGGCATGCAAGAATCAGATGTAGAAGGTGGATTAGGAAAATGCATTAGAATTCTTATCCAAATTAACAGTAATAAAATACAGGATGAAATAAGACATTGTTATTTACACGAAGCTAAGAGGTTAAGGAGAGATTTAGTTGATATAGAAGGGAAGGAAGAGGAAAAATGATTTTAGTAATGGACAGTCGCTCCAGCGATACAGACTTAAATACCATATCTGAAAAATTAAAAAATTTAGGTTTTGAATTGGAAGTTAGTAAAGGGAAAGAAAAAATAATAGTAGGAATAATTGGAGATACCAGAAAATTATTAAATTTTCCTTTTCATTCTTATCCAGGCGTAATCGATGTTTTGAAAGTTTTAAAACCCTACAAATTAGCTAGCAGAGAATTTAAAGAATTACCAACCGTTATTAAAATTGGTGATGCCTCTATTGGTGGAAAAGAAATAGCCCTTATGGCGGGTCCTTGCTCTGTTGAAGATGAAGAACAAATTTATGAGGCTTCCCAGGGTTTAAGCAAGCTTGGAATAAAGATTCTGCGTGGAGGAGCATTTAAGCCCAGGAGTTCACCTTACAGCTTTCAGGGATTAGGCGAAAGAGGATTAAAAATGATGAGTGAAGCAGCAAAAAAATTTGGTTTACTGGTAATTACTGAAGTTATGTCTATTGAACAAATAGATATAATTGCACCTTTTGCAGATATCCTTCAAGTAGGTGCCAGAAATATGCAGAACTTCATGCTTTTAAAGGAATTAGGAAAAATCAAAAAACCAGTCATGTTAAAAAGAGGGCTGTCGTCGACTGTTGAAGAATTATTGCTATCAGCTGAGTATATTATGTCCGGTGGAAACAAAAAAGTTATCCTCTGTGAAAGAGGGATAAGGACATTTGAATCCTATACCCGCAATACCCTGGATCTAAGCGTAGTCCCGGCTATCAAGACATTAAGCCATTTGCCAATTATTGTCGATCCTAGTCATTCAACCGGTAGGAAGGAGTTGGTATGTCCTATGTCTAAAGCAGCCATAGCCGCAGGAGCTGATGGTCTGATTATCGAAGTTCATCCGAATCCAAAAATGGCTTTGTGTGATGGAGCACAATCGTTGGATTTAAATGACTTTGGAAATCTAATAAAAGAAACAGAATTGGTAGCAAAAGCCGTCGGAAGATCTTTAAATAATATCCAGGTCACTGTTTAGCAACAAGATTCCAGAATATATATTTTATAAATTTTAAAATAATGAAAAAATGACTTACTAAAGATAAAAGGAGAAAAAAGAATGGTTATAGTAATGGATGGTAAGGTAAATGAAGGTCATATTAATAATCTTAGTGACAAATTGAAAAGTATGGGTTTTAAGCTGCAGATGATTAAAGGTGAAGATAAAACCGTAATAGGTATTATCGGAGATACCAGAAAATTATTATCTTTCCCTTTTTATTCATATTATGGTGTAGTTGATGTATTAAAAGTCTCCAAACCTTACAAGCTTACCAGTAGAGAATTCAGAGAACTTTCAACCATTATACGGATTAACGAAGTAACCATTGGCGGTCAAGAAGCCGTCCTTATGGCTGGACCTTGTGCTGTTGAAAATGAAGAACAAATTGATATAATTGCCCGAAAAGTAAGTGCTATTGGCGCAAGGGTCTTACGTGGGGGAGCATTTAAGCCCAGAACTTCTCCTTACAGCTTTCAGGGATTAGGCGAAAGAGGACTTAAAATGATGAGTGAAGCAGCAAAAAAATATGGCCTGTTAGTCATTACTGAAGTGATGGCTATTGAGCAAATTGATATGATTGCCAATTATGCAGATATTATTCAAATAGGTGCCAGAAATATGCAGAATTTCATGCTCTTAAAAGAAATAGGGAAGATAAAAAAACCAGCCATGTTAAAAAGGGGAATGTCAGCTACTATAGAGGAATTTTTATTATCAGCAGAATATATCTTGTCAGGAGGAAATAAAGAAGTCATACTGTGTGAAAGAGGAATTCGTACTTTTGAAAATTATACGCGTAACACTTTAGATTTAAGTGCTATTCCGGCGATAAAAGAGTTAAGCCATTTACCGATAATTGTTGATCCGAGCCATGCCACCGGGAGAAAAGAGTTAGTCGGGCCTATGTCTAAAGCAGCTATTGCAGCAGGAGCTGACGGTTTAATTATTGAAGTTCATCCTAATCCGGAAGAGGCATTGAGTGATGGCGCACAATCCCTGGAATTAAGTGATTTTGAACGTTTGATATCAGAATTGGAACAAGTAGCCCAGGCAGTCGGTAGAAGCATGCATCTTAGTTATACCTCTGTTTAGAAAGGAACTCTTAAATTGGATAGAGCTATTGAAGGAAACAAAAAAAGGCCAATCCGAGGAAGCATAACAGTGCCCGGTGATAAATCAATCACACATCGTGCGATTATTTTGAACTCTATTGCCAGGGGAGAATCAAAAATCCGCTATTTTCTGGATGGTTTGGATTGCAGGAACACCTTGTTATGTATGCAGGCTTTGGGTGCTAACATTGAAAAAGCAAGTCCTTTTTTATTAAAAATAAAAGGAAAAGGTCTTGACGGTTTAAAAGTACCAGAAAATGTTCTTGATGTGGGCAATTCCGGAACTACTATGCGATTATTATCCGGGTTGCTAGCTGGACAAAATTTTTGTAGTGTTTTAGATGGGGATGATTCAATAAGGAAAAGACCGATGAAAAGGATTATTCTACCACTCTCTCTAATGAATGGCCAAATAAAAGGATTATATCATACCAATTTTGCTCCTTTAAATATAATCGGTAAATCCCTGCAAGGAATTGACTATACCTTACCGGTAGCTAGTGCTCAGGTTAAATCTGCTATTCTCCTGGCAGGCTTATATGCCAAAGGAGAAACAGTAATAAGGGAAAAACAGACCACAAGAGACCATACGGAACGAATGCTGGCCTTGATGAAGGCGAATATTCAATCTTTCCCTGATGATCAAAAAATCCGGTTAATTCCGGGAAAAGAATTAAAGAGTATAGATATTGATATTCCGGGAGACATATCCTCAGCTGCCTATTTTATAGCAGCGGGATGTGTTAGGGAAGGGTCAGAAATAATCATAAGAAATGTGGGAATAAATCCTACCCGCACCGGTTTTTTGGAAGTATTAAAAGAGATGGGGGCTAATATTCAAATGCTTAATCAAAAAGATATTTCTAACGAACCCAGGGCTGACATTCTTATTAAAGGGGCTTTATTGAAAGGGATTCAGATTGATAAAAAAATTATTGCCAATATTATTGATGAATTGCCCTTAGTGGCAGTTATTGCAACCTTAGCGCAGGGTAGAACTATTGTAAAGGATGCACAGGAACTCAGGGTGAAAGAAAGTGACCGAATTAAAGCTATTGTAGAAGGATTATCCAGAATGGGGGCAAATATTATTGAAAATAATGATGGTTTTGAAATATCAGGACCGACTGGCTTGTCCGGAAATTCGGTAAACAGTTTTGGTGACCATCGAATTGCTATGTCTCTGGCCGTAGCGGCTTCCTATGCAGAAGGCAAAACAGTGATCCGGGAAACAGAATGTATAGATATTTCCTATCCGGATTTTATGCCTACTTATCAAAAAATAATGGAATAAATTATTAAGGAGAAAAAATGAATCCTATGACTTTGACAATTGGTTTGCTGGGTGAACATCTTGAAAATAGCCTTTCTCCATTGATACACCGCAATTTTATTTGTTATTATTCTTTAAATTATTGTTATTTGCCTTTTCAGATAAAGACCGAAAATTTGGAAAAGGCAATATTTGGGGCAAAGGCATTGGGGATTCATGGGCTGAATGTCACAATACCTTTTAAAGAAAAGGCTATGGGGTTCATGGATAATATTGACCCGGCAGCAGAAACAATCGGAGCAATTAATACCATTGTCAGAAAAAATGAAAAGCTATATGGATATAATACAGACTGGAACGGTTTTAGGGAGCCACTGAAAAAAAAGATGAAGACTAAATTAATCAACAAGAGAGCGGTAGTTTTAGGGGCAGGTGGAGCCGCAAGGTCAGTTATCTTTGCCCTGGCAGAAGAAGGGTGTCCGGTGATATCAATCTTTAACAGAAGCAAAGATCGTGCCTTAGAGGTAAAAAGAAATTTCAAGAATATTTTCCCCCAATGTGAAATAAGAACATTCTCTTTTCAAAGAAAAAATTTGCAGGGAGAAATTGATAATGTAGATTTGCTCATAAATACCACTCCCCTGGGCAGCTGGTATTATCCGGGACAAAACCCCCTACCGGAAGGAATTAAACTTTCATCTAAAGCAATTGTCTATGATCTAATATATTGTCCGGATAGAACTCCATTGCTGAGTTGGGCAGAAATAAACGGTAATAGGATATTAAATGGTAAAGAAATGCTGGTATATCAGGCAGCGGAGAGTTTTCATTTATGGACTGGTCTTTATCCTGATCAGGAAATAATAACTAAAATATTGAGCAAGATAAGGAAAAAGGAAAATTTGTAATTTTATAAAGAGGTATATCTATGGTGTTACGTTTTTTAGATGCCGGAGAATCACACGGAAAATGTCTGCTAGGTATTATTGAGGGGTTTCCTCAAGGATTCCCGTTAAGTGAAGAAAAGATTAATCAGGAATTGAAGAGAAGACAGGGGGGATATGGAAGAGGAGATCGGATGAAAATCGAACAGGACCGCATTGATATTTTGTCCGGGATAACTTCAGGTAAATCAATAGGCAGTCCCATAGGCTTAATGATAAAGAATAAAGATTGGGAAAATAAGAATCCTAAAAATCAGGAAGAACTGACTATTCCTCGTCCCGGTCATGCTGATCTGGCCGGAGCAATCAAATATAGTTTGGATAATTATCGGTCAATACTTGAAAGAGCCAGCGCCAGAAAAACAGCGATGCGGGTAGCAATAGGTTCTGTCGGGCAGCAATTGCTGGATTATTTTTCAATAAATTCTTATAGCCATGTTCTAAGAATTGGCAGTATTTCAATTCATAATCAGATAGTAAAAGAAACAGAAAAAGAGGGAAAAATCAAAACAATCAAAGAAAAGATTAGCCGGTCGCCAGTTTACAGCTTAGACCCGGAAATTTCTGAAGAGATGTGTCGGGAAATTGATCAGGCAAAAAAGGAAGGAGATTCACTGGGAGGACAGTTTGAAATTGTAGTGAGAAATGTTCCGGCAGGGCTTGGAAGCCATGTGTTTTGGGATAGAAAAATTGATACGCGCATTGCCGGAGCTTTAATGAGTATTCCCAGTGTAAAAGCAGTAGAAATAGGCGAAGGGATAAAAGGTTCAGAAAAAAAGGGCTCTAAAGTTCAAGATCCTATCTATTATCAAATGGGGCAAGAGAAAGATAATTACCCTGGTTATTATCGCAAGAAGAATTGGGCAGGTGGCATAGAGGGAGGAACAACCAACGGAGAGAATATTGTTGTACGTGTTTATGTAAAACCTATTCCTACTTTATTCAAACCTCTTCCATCAGTTGACATAAGAACCAAGAAAAAGACAAAGGCAAATTACCAAAGGTCAGATACCTGCGTTGTTCCGGCGGTTAGCGTCGTCGGGGAAGCAGTTGTGAATTGGGAGCTTGCAGTTGCCTTTACAGAAAAATTTAGCGGAGATTCTATGGATGAAATAGAGTCTAATTATAAGTGTTATCAGGAAAGGTCAAAAAAGTGCTGAGAAAGAATATTTTTATAACCGGATTTATGGGTACCGGTAAGAGCACGGTAGCCATGGCACTTGCCGATAAAATGAATAAAAAATTTACAGATATGGATATTTTGATTGAGAAGAAGGAAGGGAAGTCAATTACTGACATCTTTAACGATGAGGGAGAGGGAGAATCCTATTTTCGAAAAGTTGAAAGAGAAGTCCTGAAAGAAATTATAAAACAAAATGATTTAGTTATTGCAACCGGAGGAGGGAGTCTTCTTAATGATGAAAATTATCAGTTAGCGCGGAAAAATAGTGCAATTATACTTCTTCAGGCAAAGCCGGAAGTTATATTTAAGCGATTAAAGGAAGATAGTGAACGTCCTCTATTGTCAGAAAAAAATAAATTGGATAGAATTAAAAGTCTGATGGAACAAAGAAAAAATAAATACAGCCGTTTTGAATATTCTGTTGATACATCTAATCTTACTGTTGCACAGGTGGTTGATGAAATAATAAAAATATACCGGAGAGAATATGATGAAGACAATATCTCTGAAATTTGAAAAAAAATATAATTGCAATATGTTTATTGGAAAAGGCATTTTATCAGATATTGACACCTACCTTATCCCTCTATTGCCGGGAAAGCAGGTAGTATTAGTTACTAATTCGCTGATAAAACAACTCTATGGTAATAAAATTGTTAAAATTCTTTCCCAAAAGGGCATTCTTGTTCATATTATTGAAGTTCCTGACGGAGAAAAAAGTAAATCTTTCTCTGGTGCTGAAAAAATTTATGATAAATTGTTGCAATTTAAATCAGATCGTTCTACTGCATTAGTTGCTCTGGGTGGTGGCGTGATTGGTGATTTGGCTGGGTTCGTCGCTGCTACCTTTATGAGAGGCATTCCTTTGGTGCATATTCCCACTACGCTTTTAGCTCAAATTGACAGCAGTATAGGAGGAAAAGTAGCCATTGATCACTCAAGGGCAAAAAATATTGTAGGCAGTTTTTATCAGCCTATTGCTAACTTGGTTGATTCTGTAGTTTTAGAAAGTCTACCACTATCTCATTTGAAAAACGGAATAGCTGAAGCCATCAAAATTGCTATTATTAGCTCTCCTTCATTTTTTAACTGGATAGATCAGCATATGGACCCTTTATTGCAGAAGGAGAAGGATGTATTAGACTTTCTGGTAAGCCGGGCAGCACAATTAAAAATCAGTATTATTTTGCGGGATCCATGGGAAAGGAATCAGCGACATTTACTGAATTTAGGACACAGTATAGGGCATGCACTGGAGACAGTGAGTGGTTATAGCTCTATTACCCATGGTGAGGCAGTTGCGATTGGCACTGTACTGGAAACTCGCATAGCTTATCATAAGAAATTATGTAGCTGGGAAGATAAAGAAAAAATTGAAAATATTATCAGTAAATTAGATATTCTATCGGGTTTAAATCTATTGCAGATTAATCCGGAGGAATGCTGGGATACCATTCTTTTGGATAAAAAAAATAAAGATGGGAATATCCGCTTTGTTTTACCTGAGAAAATAGGAAAGGTTGAATTATTTCAGCCTATTCTTAAAGAAGATGTGGACTATGCTTTCAATTCCCTCAAGGAGAGTGAAAGAGAGGAGGAGAACTTTGAAAATTAGTGTTATTCATGGCCCGAATTTAAATCGTTTGGGACAGAGAAAAAAAGAACATTATGGGGTGCTTACTCTGGCAAAAATAAACAACAGTTTAGAAAAAAAGGCTTCTAAAATGAATATCCAGTTGGAAATTATGCAATCAAACCACGAAGGAGAAATCATTGATTTTATTCAGATAGTTTCAGAAAAGACAGATGGCATCATCATTAATCCGGGGGCTTTTACTCATTACAGTTATGCCATAAGGGATGCTTTAGAGGATTGTTTGCTTCCGGTTATTGAAGTGCATTTATCTAATATTTTTGCCCGTGAAGAATTTCGTGCCAGGTCAGTCACAGCCCAGGCTTGTGCTGGCCAGATTGCCGGACTGGGATACCAAGGCTATTTATTGGCAATTGAAGGACTTCAGTCTTTAATTAAAGAGCGCAAACCCAAAAAAACTTAATGAGGAGGCTTAGAATGAGTGAAGAAAGTGAATTTACCGGGTTTAAAAAGATTACTATAATCGGTTGCGGATTAATTGGCGGCTCCATTGGCTTGGCATTAAAGAAAAACTCCTATTCCGGTGAAATTACAGGTATTGACCGGAAAGAAGTAATTGAAAAAGCAATTTATTCGGGTGCTATTGATTGGGGAACTGAAGAAATAGAAAAAGGGGTAAAAAATGCAAGTATGGTTATTCTAGCTACCCCGGTTCAGGAAATTATAAGATTACTGTCCAAAATAAAACCGTTTTTACCGGAATATTGTTTGATTACTGATACCGGGAGTACAAAAAAGGAAATTATTAAAGAGGCATGGAAAGTATATTCAGATAAATATGATTTTATAGGCGGTCACCCTATGGCTGGTTTGGAAAAGGGTGGAATAGAATACGCTGATCCATATTTATTTTCCGGGAAACCCTACATTACAGTTGTCGGAAGAGAAAATACTAATTTAGCTGGTTTAAAAATGTCTACTTTTTTAAATTTCATTAATGCCATGGAGATAAGATTGAATGCTTCAGAGCATGATCGTATTATTGCCCTGGTCAGTCATGTTCCACAATTGATTGCCGTTATTATGACCAACCTGTTCGGATCTCTGGTGCAGGAAGGTTATGATGAAAAATGCCTCAAAATTGGCGGGAATGCATTCAACGAAATGACCAGAGTTGCCAGCAGCCCTTTTTCCATGTGGAAAGATATCTATCAAACGAACAGTAAATGGACAATAAATTATATTAATGATTTAGAAGATATGTTAGGTCAGGTTAAAGAAAAAATTGCAAAAAATCCGCATAAGTTGGAAGAAGATTTTAAAAAAGCCAGTTATTATAAAGAAAAAATGTCACAGAAGACCGAATGATTTTATGATAGGTAAGCTATTAAAAAGATAATTAACAATTAAAAGAGGTATGATTTTATGGATGAAAAGGATGATTATCACTATAAAAAAAATAAAACAGTAGCGCTACAGGGAGAAATTGGTTCATTCAGTGAAATGGCTGCCTTGCAATATTTTGGTTCTGCTGCAGAGATGTTATCCTGCAGTAGTTTTAACCAGGTTAGTGAAACAGTTAAACAGGGCAAGGCTGATTATGCTATTTTACCAATTGAGAATTCTCAGACAGGAGGAATTAACAATGTGCATGATTTATTATTGAGCGAAAATCTATTTGCAATCGGTGAAGTTATATTAAAAATTGAACATTGTTTAATTGCTCATCAGGACACTAAACCGGAGCAAATTGAAAAAATTTATTCTCATCCACAGGCGCTAGCTCAATGTGAAAGATACTTGATAAAAAATTTCTCTCACTGTCAAATTATTCCAGTATATGATACGGCAGGGAGTGTCAAACAGATTAAGGAATCCAGGGAGTTAAAAGCAGCAGGAATTGCCAGTCGAAGAGCTGCTACTTATTATGAGATGAATATCTTAGAAAATAGTATTGAAGACAATCCTTCCAATTATACACGTTTTTTAGTTTTTTACCCTGAAATACTGACCAATAAATTAAATAACAAAACATCTATTATTTTTGCGGTAGTCAGTGTTCCCGGAGCTATCCATAAATGCTTAAGAGAATTTGCAATTCGTGGCATTAACTTAAGTAGATTAGAATCAAGGCCTAGCAGGATGAAACCATGGGAATATATTTTTTATATGGATTTTGAGAATGGGCTGCAGGAAAGTGTTACCCAGGAAGCATTGAAGGCACTAAGAGAGTTTACTACTTTTATTAAAATTATTGGTACATATCAATCACATTCAAGTACGCTTGATTCTGCCCAAAGGCACCTTCGGGAATTGACTAAAAACAAATAGGCCATTTTATTGCCCTCAGCAATTATCTTTCAATAGAAAAACAGCAGGGAGTTAAAGAAGGCATGGATTTTTTGTTATAAATGTTGTAATATAAAAAAGATTATCATATTACCATTGCAAGGGGGCTATAGATTTAATGCATTCTCAGGAAAACAATAATTCTAAAGAATCAGTTAATTTTATTCAGAGTATTATTGACCGTGACAGGGAAAATAATAAATATGGGGGGCGAGTTCATCTTCGTTTTCCGCCGGAGCCAAATGGGTACCTGCATATTGGACATGCCAAATCGATTTGTTTAAATTTTGGCTTGGCAGAGAAGAATAATGGCTTGTGCAATCTTCGTTTTGATGATACCAACCCCTCAAAAGAAGACATAGAATATATAGATTCGATTATTCGGGATGTCCGGTGGTTGGGTTTTAATTGGGAAGACCGTCTTTATTATGCTTCTGACTATTTTGATAAAATGTATGAAGATGCTGTTTCCCTGATTAAACAGGGTAAAGCCTATGTGTGTGACTTAAATCCGGAAGAAATTAGAGAATACCGGGGTACTTTCACTAAGCCTGGGAAGGAAAGTCCTTATCGAAATCGTTCAATTGAAGAAAATCTATCCTTGTTTAAACAAATGAAAGATGGTATTTTCGAAGACGGCTCTCGGGTTTTAAGAGCAAAAATTGACATGAGTTCTGCTAACCTGAATATGCGTGACCCGGTGCTTTACCGAATTGTAAAAAAATCACATCATCGAACCGGGGATAAGTGGTGCATCTATCCTATGTATGATTATGCCCACCCCTTGGAAGATTATTATGAGCGAATTACCCATTCTGTCTGCACTTTGGAATTCGAAGACCATCGTCCACTTTATGACTGGTTACTTTCGAATCTTTATTCTTCTGAATTGCCACAGCAGATTGAGTTTGCCAGATTAGATCTGACTAACACTATAATGAGTAAAAGAAAATTACGTATCCTGGTGGAAGAAGGATATGTAAGCGGATGGGATGATCCACGTTTGCCCACTATTTCAGGTTTGCGACGCAGAGGTTATACTCCTCAGGCAATCAGAAATTTTTGTAATCGTATTGGAGTAGCAAAGACCAATAGTGTAGTGGATATTCGTTTTCTGGAACACTGTATCAGGGAAGATTTGAATAAAAATGCACAAAGAGTTATGGCTGTATTAAACCCTCTAAAGCTAATCATTGACAATTATCCGGACAATTTAACAGAAGAACTTGAAGGTGAGAATAATCCTGAGGACCCCTCAGCTGGTAGCCGTAAAGTGCCATTTTCTAAAACATTGTATATTGAAAAAGAGGACTTTCATGAAGATCCTCCTAAGAAATATTTTAGATTGGCTCCAGGACGTGAAGTGAGATTAAAGAATGCTTATATTGTAAAGAGTCAGGGATTTGTAAGGGATGAAAAAACAGGTGAGATTTCTGAAGTTCACTGCACCTATGATCCGGAGAGCAAGAGTGGCGGAGCGGGAGCTAAACGAAAAGTGAAAGGTACTTTACATTGGGTTTCTGCCGGGCATGCTCTGAAGGCGGAGGTTCGTTTGTATGATTATCTTTTGTTAAGTGAAGATAAAAAACAAGAGGAAGAAGCGAAAGCTAATTTTATCGACCGAATAAATCCAAACTCTTTGGAAGTTTTAACAGAGTGTTTAGTGGAACCCAGCTTAGCTAATGCCGTTAAAGGTAATAAGTATCAGTTTATGCGTAAGGGATATTTTTGTGTTGACCTTGAATCAAAAACGGGGAATTTGGTTTTTAATCGTATTGTTTCATTACGCGACAGCTGGGAGAAAATAATGAAAATAAACCAGGGTAAGGGTAAATAAGTGTATATTATTTATAGGATCCAGTGTTAATAAATGAAAATAGCTTTTTTTACCAATTGCTATAAACCTTTAATAAATGGTGTGGTCAGTAGTATTGTATCGTTAAAAAATGCCTATGAAAAAAAAGGGCATAGTACTTATATTTTTGCACCCAGGGTAGAAGACTATACTGACCAGGAAAATAATGTATTCAGGTACCATTCTGTTAATTTAACAAGTAAAGTAAAATATCCCATTGCTATTCCATTGTCTCTAAGAGCCAGAAAAATTATTAATGAATTTAAACCTGATATAGTACATATCCATCATCCTTTTGTTCTCAGCATGCCGGCAATTATGTATGGGGAAAAATTAGGAATACCAAAAGTATTGACTATCCATACGCAATATGAACGTTATGCTTACTATGCATCCCCAATTCCACAAGTCATTGTTAATGAAGCAATTAAAAGAATTATTTTTAATCTTGCAAGCAAGGTTGATGTCATAACAACTCCTTCTAAATCTATGAAAGACCTAATAGGTCATTATAGAATTAAAAAGGAAGTTGTAGTTGTTCCCAATGCAATTAATCTAAATGTATTTCAGGAGAAAAACGAACAGCAATATAGAGAAATTAGAGACCAGTTTGGATTGGATGAGAAAGATGTTGCTGTTCTATATGTAGGGAGAATTTCCTTTGAGAAAAATATAGACAAAATAATCAAAGCCATGGCAATTGTTCGAGATAAAAAGATAAATAATGTCAAACTTCTATTAGTGGGGGAAGGAACAGCCATGAAACAGTTGAAAAAATTAGTGGAATCTTTGGGTTTAGAAAGTTTAGTTAAATTTGTAGGTCCAGTTAATAGCGATATGATTAAGTATTACTACCAGGCATCAGATATATTTGCTTTTACCTCTACCTCCGAAACTTTTGGTATGGTTATAATTGAAGCTTTTGCCTCAGGCCTTCCTGTTTTAGCTGTCAAAGCACCGGGAGCTATCGATATAATAACAGATGGTCTTGACGGAATTTTAGTAGAAGATGATATATCTCAATTTGCAAAACGACTGGAGAGTTTGATTATTGACAAGGTTTTAAGAAAAAGATTATCGAAAAGCGCATTAAAGACAGCACAATTATATAGTGCAGATTCTGTTTCTGAACAAATGCTTAACCTTTACCAGCGGCTCATAAATAGATAATCAAAAATATTCTTTCAAATTAATATTTTCTACAAGCATCCCTTTAGTAGATAGATAATTTTCTTGTTTTTGCTGATCTTAATTTTAATTACTCCATCAATTGCCTTGAAGTTAGATTCCTGGTTATAGAGTCAACCTATTCAACATTGCATGATATAATAAAAATAATATAGGAAGGAAGTGATAAATATGGGAAAGTTAACTAATAATAAATATTATAGTGTAATCAATACAAAAAGGGCAGCCAATATAAAAATCTTCTTTATGTCGCTGACCTTTTTATTGCTAATTACTTTTTTGACAAGCATACCGGTTTTTAGCCAATCAGACACAGAAAAGGCAATTTTTGCCGGTGGTTGTTTTTGGTGTATGGAAGCAGCATTTGAAGAGGTAGAAGGAGTTATTGATGTCATATCGGGTTATACCGGAGGAGATATACCTAATCCTACTTATGAGGAAGTATCAACCGGGAAAACCGGTCATTATGAGGCTATAGAAGTTAAGTACGACCCCGCTGAAATTACTTATCAAGAATTACTGGATATTTTTTGGCAGCAAATTGATCCCACTAATCCTGTTGGGCAATTTGCTGACAGAGGCAGTCAGTATAAAACAGCAATTTTCTATCATAACGATGAACAGAAGGTTCTAGCAGAAAAGTCAAAAGATGAATTACAAAAATCAGGAATGTTCCAGGCGGAGATTGTGACTGAAATATTGCCTTTGTCAGAATTTTTCCAGGCTGAGGAATATCATCAGGATTATTATAAAAAAAATCCTACTAGTTATGAGGGATATCATATCAGGTCCGGCAGAGCTGCCTATATTGAATCAAAATGGGGAGGAAAAATCATGGAAAAGAGTTGGGATGATAATTATCAAAAGCCATCAAAGGAAGAATTGCGGGAAAAATTGACACCATTGCAATACCAGGTTACCCAGGAAAATGGGACAGAAAGACCTTTTCAAAATGAATACTGGGATAATAAAAGAGAAGGGATTTATGTAGACATCGTTTCAGGAGAACCACTTTTTAGTTCAACTGATAAATTTGATTCCGGAACAGGCTGGCCAAGCTTTACCAAACCGATTGATAGTGATTATATTGTTGAAAAAGAAGATAGAAGTCTTATGATGGTAAGGACAGAGGTCAGAAGCAAATATGCAGATTCACATCTAGGGCATCTATTTAAAGATGGGCCACAGCCTACCGGATTGCGATATTGTATTAATTCAGCTGCCTTACGCTTTATTCTTAAAGAAGATTTGGAAAAAGAAGGATACAGGCAATACCTGGAACTTTTAAATAACATATAAATAATAGAAATGATTTTATATAAGAAACATATAATGGCTGATATTTGAGCCTATAAAAGTTCATAATATCAGCCATTATTTATATAGTTTATTTTTAAAATTTATAAAAACAGATAGGCTAATGATAGTTGACATGATTTTTAATTAGTGATATAATTTCTTAAAACATTAAACCATTAATTATTTAACATATTAAAGATATCTTGTAATTGATGGTTTTTTATAATTGTAATTGAATTAAATATCTCCAAAAATATTGGTGATTGGAGGCAAAGTCATGGATCATTATCCTCGCTGGAAAAACGAAATGACTGATCAATTATTTAAAGCGATACTGAGTTTAGATAATATTGATGAATGTTATCAGTTTTTTGAAGACGTAGCAACTATAAATGAAATTAAAGAGCTTAGTCAACGGCTGGAAGTTGCCCGGATGCTTAGTGAAGGTTTTATCTATGAGGATATTGTACAGAAAACCGGGGCCAGCTCTGCAACAGTCAGTCGGGTAAAAAAGTGTTTAAACTATGGTGCTGATGGCTATCAGCTAATACTGAAAAAAATTAAACAAAAGAATAAACTATAAATAAAATAATGGAGGAACTTTGATGAATAGAAATAAACGAATCATTTCAGCTTTACTTTGTTCTGTATTTTTCTTTATGTTGTTAGGGCTACCTGGTATTTCTGCAGAAAAAGAACTCTATATTAACGGAATTGATGCAGATTACCCCCCACATGCCTACATTGATGAACAAGGTAACCCGGCAGGTTTTGATGTAGAAGCATTGGATTGGATTGCTGAGGAAATGGGATTTGAGGTAACTCATCAGCCTACTGCCTGGGATGGCATTGTATCAAGTCTTTTAGCAAAAAAAATTGATATGGTTTTTTCCGGCATGAGCATTACCGAAGAGAGAAAAGAAAAAGTGAATTTTACAATGCCTTATTGGTCAATTGACCAGGCAATAAGTGTGAGAAACGATTCTGATTTAAATGCTATTGAAATATTCATGGGTGATTATACAGTAGGAACCCAACGCGGATGCACTGCTGCTATGTGGATTGAAGATAATTTAATCAATCAGGATCTGTTTCCCAAAGATAGTCTCAAACTGTATGAAGGATTTTCTTTGGCAGTACAGGATCTTTTAAATGGAAGAGTTGATGCTGCAATGATGGATGATGTAATGGTGGAAGACGCAATTCGCAAAGGAATGGATATTAAAGTTATAGGGACTATAAAAACTGGCGAAGAGTATGGTGTAGCAGTTAGAAAAGAAGACACAGAACTTTTGGAATTACTCAATGAAGGAATTAATCGTATTATGAATTCACCGAAATGGGATGAATTAAAGGCCAAATATTTCCAGGCTCAGTAAATTCCAAATAAAAAAATTATATAAAAATATCAAAATAGAATTAATGAATGACGGGGATGTAAACTAAGAAGTTTATATCCCCGGTTTCATGTAAATGTAATGCTAGTTAAAAATTGTTAAATAGCTAAACAAAAGGGATAAGATATAAGTTATGGAAAATTTTATTGTTATTTATCAGGCCCTTCCTTTTTTACTTCAGGGCATAATAACAACCTTAGGCTTAGTGCTAAGTGCGCTTTTTTTAGGTTTTATTATAGGTGTGCCTTTATCGGTAGGACAGGTTTTTGGCTCTTCTTGGACGAAAAAATTTATCGGTATTTATATCTGGTTTTTTAGGGGTTTACCAATACTGGTTTTATTATTTCTTTTTTATTATGGTTTATTTAACATGATAGGATTGAATTTATCTGCTTTTGTGGCAGCGGTATTAGTATTGGGTTTGCGCAGCTCTGCCTATCAGGCACAGATTTTTAGAGGAAGTATCCAGTCCTTGGGACAGGGGCAACTGTTGGCAGCCCAATCTCTTGGAATGAGTACAGGCAAGGCAATATGGAATATCATTTTACCGCAAGCATTAAGGCTGTCAATTCCCGGTTGGTCTAATGAATACCCGGCAATGTTAACAGAATCTGCCGTAACTTATGCTATTGGCGTGATGGAGGTGTTGACTCGGGGAAACTTTATTGCATCCAGAACCTATAAGCCTATGCCTATTTACCTGACCTGCGCAATAATTTTTTTAATCTTGTCCTATTCAGGAATGAAAATATTACATATTTTAGAGGAGAAGGTCAGAATTCCCGGTTTTGAGGAATGAAAGGACCAGAAGGAATGAATCAAAAAAAAGAATTAATATTACGAATTAAAGATATTCATAAATCCTTTGGAGGAAAAGAGGTTTTAAAAGGAATCTCTTTTGATGTTTACAAAGGAGAAACAAAGGTAATCATCGGGCCCTCGGGGATGGGGAAAAGTACCCTTTTAAGATGTATAAACCAGCTTACTTTTCCTGACCAGGGCACGATATGGTTAAGAGACCAGGAGGTAACTCACCATAATTTAAGAGAGATTAATCTTTTCCGTCAAAAAATAGGTATGGTTTTTCAGGATTTTAATCTTTTTGACCACCTTGATGCTGTAAGAAATGTTGAAATTGCCCTGATTAAAGTAAAAGGAATGAAAAAAGAGGAAGCCAGAGAAAAAGCTATGCATGAGTTAAAGAAAGTTGGCTTAGGAAAACAGGCATCGCTTTATCCGGCTCAACTATCCGGTGGCCAAAAACAGCGGGTTTCAATTGCCCGGGCATTGGCTATGGATCCGGAAGTCATGCTTTTTGACGAACCTACCTCTGCACTTGATCCGGAACTCATTGGTGAGGTACTAGGTGTCATGCAAAAATTAGCCAGAGAAGGCATGACTATGGTTGTGATTACCCATGAAATGGGTTTTGCGCGTTCAGTGGCTGATGAAATAATTTTTTTGGAAAAGGGCAAGCTATTGGAAAGCGGACCACCGGAAATATTATTTTACCAGCCTAAATATGAGCGAACCCGGAGATTTTTATTCAAATTAACCGAGTTATATGGTGATTTAAATGGGAAAAAATAATGATTAACCTAGACTTTTTTTTAGAAATATTATTTCCTTCTTTATTAGAAGGATTAATAATGACTATGCAATTGATTTGCTGGTCAATCCCAATTGGATTAGTAATGGGAGTTATTATTGCTATTGGCCGGGTTTATGGTAATGTGCTGGTATCTTTTTTCAGTAAAGCATACATTATATTTTTTAGAGGGACACCTTTGCTGATTTTACTTTTTATTTTGTATTATGGTTTCCCTTCTATTGGTATTTATTTATCACCCTTTGTTGCTGCTGTTATCGGGTTTGTTCTTTGCAGTAGCTCTTATCATGCAGAATATATTCGTGGCGCTATTCAATCTGTAAGAAGCGGACAGGTATTGGCAGCCCAGGCACTGGGAATGAGTAAATTGAGTGCCGTTTTTAATATTGTTCTTCCCCAGGCCTTACGTAGAGCCATCCCCGGTTGCTCTAATGAGATTATCTATCTAATAAAATATTCTTCATTAGCCTTCATGGTAACCTGTATTGAATTAACGGGGGCAGGCAAGATTGTAGCCTCTCGATATTTTACTTATACCGAAGTTTTTTTAGTAATCGGAGCTATCTATCTAATCATTGTTTCCCTGGCTACTAAACTTTTAAATATTTTAGAAGAAAGGGCGTCTTTCCCCGGATGGGAGAATAGAAAGTAATGGATGAAAAAATAAGAATTAACAAGCCAATTTGCCTGGAACATTCCAGTTTGAAATATCCTTTACCTGAAAAATTATTATTCGAGTTATCAGAAGAGCTGCATAATATGAATAAATACCCCAGTGGAGGCGATTACCTGGAATTATCTACTAAGTTAGCTGATTATGCAGGTGTTGCTCCAGGCAATATATTGCCTGCTAATGGCTCTGATGAGGTGATTGAATCCACTACCAGGGCATTTGGCAATAAATTGATTTTGATTCCTACCCCGACGTTTTCTCAATATGAAGCAAGTGCGGATCGTAACGGGTTTAGTAAAAAACTAGTTAACTGTTTACAGGGCTATGATTATAAGTTGAATTATAATGATGATGATTTAAAAGAAGCCAGCCTGGTTTGGATATGCAATCCCAATAATCCTACTGGAGAATCCATTTCCAGGGAGATTATTAAAAATATCCTGGATAGGTCTGCTGGTATTGTGATAGTTGATGAGTGCAATTATGAATATTTAGGGGAGACAGTGGCGGACTTGATTGACAAATATCACAACCTGGTGATTTCCCGAAGTTTTTCCAAAAATTTTGGTTTAGCGGGATTCAGATTAGGTTTTACAATTGCCTCACCAAAAAATATTATAAAAATTGCCCGGTATTGCCAACAATTCAGGGTCAACAGGATGGCTGAAATAGCTGGTATTAAAGTGTTAAAGTATTTGAATTATTATAAGGAAATATGGCAGGAAGTGGCAAGGGTAAGGAAACAATTTATTGCTGCTCTCCATCAGATAAATATCATGGCTTTTCCATCTAAGAGTAATTTTGTGCTGGTTGATTTTATTACCCGGGAAAATACAAAAAGCGTATGGCAATATTTAAGAAAAGAAGGTGTCTATACCTTTGCTGCCTGGGAAGATGAATTTTCGGGATTAGAAAATCATTATATTCGCTTTACCATTGGCACCCGGCAAGAAATGGATTATACGCTTATGCTGTTAAACCAATACCAAAAGAATAATCCAATTTAATTTTTTATAGAGAATATCCTATTTTATCTTACAACAAATATAATCATTTTTTAGAACAGTTAAAATATATTTTTATCAAGCTACACTTTCTTTTCATTACCTTTTTAGTTTATAATTATCAAAGAAACCATTTCAGGGGGAGTTGCCCCTGATTAGTAAAAAAGGAGTTTCAGGTAATTTACCCCTGAACAAATTTATGCATTGCTACTATAATATTAAAAGATTAATATTAATTTTTTTTCTAGTCATATTTTTTGCTTCTTTATTAGTTATACCAGCAATAGCTCAACAATTGGATGAAAAAAAAGAAAAACAGCTAAAAATTTTCCAGCTTTCACATTTATTAGAAGAGGAAAATAAATTTCCCCATCAGAATGCTTATTTCAATAATGCATTAGCATACTTTAATCATGAACATTTTGCTATGGCTATTAAAGAATTGGAAAAAATAGAATACAATAATTTATATATTCCCCTTTATCTGAAAAGCCAACTATTAAAAGGACAATGTTATGAAAAGCTGCAAAGGTGGGACTCCTCTCTTTATATCTACCAGAATCTTAAAGAGAATATTCCTTTGATGCAGGATTATTCCGCCTACCTTTTGAGCAAAGCCTATCTTGGCATGAGTGATATAAGGAATGCCCTGAAATCATTTCAAATGATAGTTAAAGAATATCCAAATAGCGTATTAGTACCGCTGGCCAGATATCAGATGGCTCAAATCTATTTGGAAGAGGGACAAATGGATTATTTTTTAGAAGAATGCAATATGGCAATTGAGATTGCCAATGAAGAGCAATTCAAGGCAAGGGTTCTTATCAGAGTGAGTGATGTTTTATGGGAAGAGGAGAAATATTTAGATTCTTTGCTATATCTTAAGGATTTACTCGAGAACCGCTATAACCGGGAACGTATTGCCAGTTACGAAAACTTATATGTAAAGCGCTTTCAGATAGCCAAAGAAAACGAAAAAGTTGAAATGCCAGCCGATTTATCCCTGTTTTGTGCGGGAATATTTTTTAACTATCGGCAATACGAGGTTGCGGAAACATTATATGATGAGGTAATTAAACTTTATCCGGGTCAGGTGGATTTGGCTCAGGTCTACTATAATAAAGCCAGGGCTATCCACTACCAGGGGCAATACGAAAGGGCAATTGAAGAATGCAATTATATTTTAGAAACTTTCAAAGTTCCGGAAGATATTATTATTAGAACCTTATATCTCTATGCAGGTGCCCTGTTGTCTTCCGGAAACCGTAACAGGGCTGTAGAAAAATATGAGGAAATCATAGCAAAGTATTCGGAAAGTTACTTTGCTCAATCATCCTATTTACGTTTATCGGAAATTAAATTTTTACAAGACCGGGAAGATGATGGTATTAATATATTAAACCGTTTAATTGCGGAATATCCCCAATCCTCTCAAGCCAGGGAAGCAAGTTGGAACCTGGCTCGTCATTATACTAATAAAGATAGAATTGAGGATGCCCTGGAGTATTACAAGATAATTTATGATAGATTTCCTGAAAGCAGCCGGGGTGACGATGCTCTCTATTGGCTCGGAAAATTGCAGTATTCCATTGACAAAGAAGAGGGATTTCGATTGTATAGAATCCTTTTAGAAAAATATCCTGATAGTTATTATGCCTTTCATATTCCCAAGGAAGCAAAGAAAGATAATCTTGATCTTGAAGATATACTATATCATAGTAAAGATATTACAGTTGAACAATTTAAAAATGACTATTTCCCCAAAAATAATCAAGCCCAGCTATCAGCCTACCAAGCCGAATTGTTAAAAAATATTGGTATTTACCATGAATCTGTTTTGGAAATAATAAATGCTCTCAATCAGGAATCGGGAAATGTTTATCTGATGTATTTACTTACCGAAGCTTATCATCAGGGTGCTGAGTATTATAATGCCATTGGATGGGCACAGACATTGTTCAACCATTTCCTTAATATTAATAAAGTAGAGCAGATACCTTTTCAGGTTTGGGAATATGTTTTCCCCATCCATTATGCCACTATTATTGATTCATGGGCTTCTGATTATAATCTGGACCCATTTTTAATCTTATCCACCATTAGAGAAGAAAGTCATTTTAACGTTTACTCTGAATCCAGGGCTGGTGCTAGAGGATTAATGCAGATTATTCTATCGACAGGAGAGTGGATTGCCCAAAAAGTTAATTACCAGGACTTTAACGATAATTTACTTTTTGACCCTGATGTAAATATCTACTTTGGATGTTGGTACTTAAATTATTTACAGGAAAAATATAGCAATAATTATTATTTGATGATTTCAGGGTACAATGCAGGACCCGGTGTTACCGACCGATGGATTGAGAACTTTGATGTTAGTGATATTGATTCCTTTGTCGAGAATATTCCCTATCAGGAATCCACAGAACACATTAAAAAGGTAATGCGTTCATATATGATTTATAAAATTATTTATAATAATAAAGAACATTAAATAATATTCAAAATGCTATCTTGAACTATCTTTTTAAAAGGCAGCTTTTGTTTCTCTATAATTAGAAGTTAACTGAATCATATCTCAAGATAGGTAAGAAAATTGACAAAATCATAAAAAAACAATAAAATGTTTTTAAGATTTCATTTTTAATTATGCCAAGGAGGAAAATAATGGAAGAATACCTAACTGCAAAGCAGGTGGCGGAATATTTACAGGTGAAACCACTAACTATCTATCAATGGGCAAGAGAAGAAAAAATACCGGCAATAAAGATTGGGAGAATCTGGCGTTTTAAGAAAGATGTCATCGATGCATTTTTAGAAGAACAGCTTCATAGCAAAGATAATAAAGTATAGATATTTTTACTTAATGATTTTACTAAAAAGATTGAAATGTGCTAACTAAATATTTTTTAAATTAAGTAATATTAATCTTACAGAAGTTGAGTGCCTTGAAAGATTGAAAGATTGAAAGATTGAAAGAATAGTTTAGTTTAAAGATATATTAAATAAAAAGTAGTTTATTTTACTATTTTGCAAATTTATGATATTATATTGTCCAAAATAAAAAATCGATTAGAATTTTTTGTTTTTTACCTTACATTTTGATATATCTGTTTCATTTCATTACTCTATATGATAAAGATTATTCCATAATTTAATAGGTGTTATAGAAGAATGAACCATACCAAAAGAAATGCTGTTATCTGTACGAATAGGGCCGGATTATTTTTTGTGCTGAGTATTTTTTTTCTAATATTTTTCACATTTAACGTTTTTGCCCAGGATTATACAGAGTATAAAATAAAAGAAGGAGATTGTCTCTGGACAATTGCCCGTCAATTCCAACTATCTATACAGGAACTTGCTGAAGTAAATGATATTGATAAAGAGAAAGTGCTATCCCCGGGTTTATTGATAAAAATTCCCCAAAATCAGTCATCTGATTATACCGAAAATCAGGAAATACCAACCACTGTCCATACTGTACAAAAAGGTGAAAGCCTTTGGGATATTGCTCAAAAATATCGCCTGTCTCTAGATAAAATTTCTTCCGTAAATAATCTAAAAAGACCTGATTCATTATATATCGGACAAGAGATTAATATTCCGATAGAAAAAAAGGAAACTGAACAGGAAGAAATGTCTGACCTTTCCTTTGAAGCAGAAAAATCAAGTTTACAGGGAATGAGCACCAGTTTAAATCAGGAATTTAGAGAATCAGTAAAAGAAAAAGACTATGCTGTGAAACCCGGCGAAAGTTTATGGAGCATTGCCCAAAATTACCAGGTATCTTTGAGGGATTTATCGCAATTAAATCATTTAGAAAATGCAGAAAGACTTTCTGTTGGTCAGATTATTAAGATTCCATTGCCTGAAAGGTCAAAAGATGACACAAATATAAGAGAAGATAATGAAGAGGAAAACAACTATGATTGGGTAGAGCATATTGTAGAACGGGGAGAAAATATTTCAATCATAGCTCAAAAATATTATGTGCCGATTGAGGAAATCTGTCAACTTAATCAAATTTCTGAACAGGATTATGTTTATCCCGGACAAAGAATCAGAATAAAAACCAGTAAAAAGGTTGCAGATGGATTTGAACCAGCACAAAATGTTATTCCAAAAGATGAAAAGAGTGAAGAAAATAATATTTCTTCTGAGGAAGATTGCCAGCCGGTTCATTATACTGTAGCACCAGGGGACACACTATGGAGTATTGCTCAAGATTACAGTGTATCAATGGAAAGTATCCTGGCAGTTAATTATTTAAATAACAAAGATGTCCTCTCTGTTGGTCAAGAATTGGAAATTCCTGCTATTGGCGGAGCGGGTAAAAATAAAGATAATATTCAAACGGTAGAATATAAAGTAGCAAAAGGTGATACACTCTGGAATATTGCCCAGAAATTTGATGTGGGGATGCACGAAATTATTAGCACGAATCAATTGCAAAACATAACCCAGCTTTCTGTCGGGCAGAAATTAGATATTCCTGCTAGTGGAGTAGCAGTAGACAAAGAAACAAAAAAAACTACTACGGTAGCACAGGAGGAAAAACCAAAAGATGTAATTCATTATGTCCAAAAAGGTGAAACACTTTGGGGGATTTCTCGAAAATACCAGGTAAGTGTTCAGTCTATCACAAGTTCTAACAGAATATCTGAAAGCAGCAGACTTATTGTCGGTCAAAAACTTAGGATACCTAATGTCCGAAATTCGTCAATACCCACTCGTTCCTTTATATGGCCTATTAATGGATTGATTACTTCCCAATTTGGCATGCGGACTTTAGGAGGTAGACGGGACTATCATACCGGAATTGATATTGATGGTAATACAGGCGATTCTATTAGAGTAGTAGAAAGTGGCAAAGTAAGTTTTAGTGGTTATATTAATGGATATGGTAATACTGTTATTGTTGAACATGCCGGCGGTTATTCTACTGTTTATGCACATAATTCAAGTAACCTGGTAAGAGAAGGACAGAGTGTAAACAAGGGAGATATTATTGCCAGATTAGGTGCTACTGGTAATTCCACTGGTTCTCACCTGCATTTTGAAATAAGAGAAGATGGTAAACCTGTAAATCCACTAATTTATTTGCCTTAGTATTTTTCCATTTTTTTCTGTTCTTTTCTCTTAAAATCTACTACAAAGACCTCAGGTAAAAAAATATTTCAGTTATATCTACTTTATGGTTCATTAGCTCTTTTCATAATGTTATTAAATTATTTGTATTGTTATAATAGCTTAAATATATTTTACTATGATTAGGTTAATTTGACTTAAAGAACAATTCCGGGTATAATTATTTTTTAGGTATATAACTTTTGAAATACGATACTAACTGGGGGGATTGAATGTGGAGGTGAAAACGGATTATTATTCGTTGCCTATGTTTAAAAAGGGAGACAAAGTTGCCCATCCAATTTTTGGGGTAGGAAACATTGCTAATATAGAAGAAAAACACGTTTTAGATAAAAGCGAAAAGTATTATATTCTTGATTTAGTCATAAATCAAATGACCCTTATGATTCCTATAAGAAAAGCAAAGGATATTGGTTTACGGAAAATTGTAGGAAAAGAAAAGATACCTGAAGTATTAGAAGTACTGGGTTGTGAGATGGATGATATGGAACAGGATTACAAATCCAGAATTAAAACTCAGATGGAAATGGTGGATAGTGGTAACTTAAAAAAAGTTGCTCAAGTAGTCAGGAATTATAATCGTCGAAAAAAGAAAGATACTTTGTCTGCTACTGAAAAAAGCTTATTGGAAAGAGCCAAAAAGATATTGATCAGTGAAATTAAGGCTGTGTATAATATTGATGAAAATTCGGCAAAAATAATGATTAAGCAATGCCTTAAAAATATGTAATGATAGATTAAAAATATTAAACACACCCAACTTGCGATGATTATTTATCAGCTATAAAAAAATTTTCTCAAATCTCTATAGTTTGAAGTAAAGTATAGTAGTTTTAGAAAGATTTACTAAATGATTATATTTTTAATAAGATAGAACATTAGGAGGTATTGTTGTGAATAAAGGGGCTAATATTATTGATGGGAAGGCGATTGCCGCAACTATTAAAGATGAACTAATTTTAGATACAGAGCAATTTTTCCAAAATACAAAAATTCAACCCAAACTTTCTGTGATAATTTTAGGACAAGATCCTGCTTCCCTTTTTTATGTCCGAATGATTGAAAAAACCTGTCAAAAAGTTAATTTTCAATTTGAGAAACATGCCCTGAGTTCAAAAATCAGCGAAGATGAATTGCTGGAACTAATCAAACAACAAAACAATGATAACAAAGTCCATGGTATTATTATTCAGACTCCTCTTCCTAAACATATAAATCAGGAAAAAATCCAGAGAGCCCTAAATCCCGGGAAGGATGTGGATTGTTTTAACCCTGTAAATATGGGTAATTTAGCCATGGGAAATCCCGTCTTTTTACCATGTACACCTAATGCAGTCGTTGAAATCCTAAAAAGAGAAAACATTGAAGTAGAAGGTAAACATGTAGTTATTGTAGGAAGAAGCAATATAGTTGGTAAGCCGCTGGCTTTAATATTATTATTAAAACAACCTAATGCCAATGCAACTGTTACCGTGTGTCATTCCAGAACAACCAACATTTCTTCCTTTACCCGAAAAGCAGATATAATCGTAGCTGCTGCAGGCAAAGCTGGTCTGATTAAAGGAGATATGGTTGAAAATAATCCGGTAGTAATTGACGTAGGAACTAATGAGGTAGAAGGGAAATTGGTTGGAGATGTTGATTTTGATGAAGTATCTAAAGTTGTTTCCAAAATTACCCCGGTTCCGGGTGGAGTAGGGCCTGTTACTAATATGATGTTAATGAAGAATACTCTTCGGGCCGCTAAGAATATGACAGAAAAAGTTTATTGATTGCTTCCTTTTTCTCTATTCCTTTTAATCTTTTCCAAATGAATCATCAAAGCCGTAACATCAGAGGGAGTAACGCCCGGGATTCTTTTTGCTTGGCCCAGGGACACAGGTTTAATTTCGCTAAATCTTTCTATTCCTTCATGTGAAATTCCATACAATTGAGAGTAATCAATATCGGTTGGTATTCTGTAGTTTTCGGTCTTTTTAAATCTCCTCACTTCTTCTTCCTGACGCTTAATGTACCCGGAATATTTGATTTGTATTTCTACCTGATTAATAACTTCTCTATCCAGCTTTGGCCTTTCCGGATCCAGACTCGCAGTATCAGCGTAACTTAATTGAGGACGTGTAAGTAAATCTGCCATACTAACAGGTTTTTGCAGAGGAGAGGTGTTTAATATTTTGAATTTTTGATTTGTTTTCTCATCAGGATATATTTTTAAATTATGAAGACGATTAATCTCTTTTTCAATTGCTTCTTTCTTTTGCAGGAATTTTTGATATCTTTCTTCAGATATTAGACCATATTGATATCCATAAGATGTCAATCTCAAATCAGCATTATCCTGGCGAAGCAATAGTCGATATTCTGCTAAACCGGTTCTTAATCGATATGGTTCAGTGATGCTTTTTGTTACCAAATCATCTATTTCTACTGCAATATAAGCCTGAGAACGATCCAGTATAAAAGGTTCCTTATTGTCCAGTAATTGAACTGCATTGATTCCGGCAATAAGACCCTGTTCGGCAGCTTCTTCATAGCCCGATGTACCATTAATTTGTCCTGCCAGGAACAATCCTTTAATTTTTTTGGTTTCCAAAGAGTATTTGAGTTGATGAGGAAATATCACATCATATTCAATAGCATAACCATAACGAATAATATGGCATTTTTCTAAACCATTAATTGTATGCAAGGCTTCCAGTTGGGCCGAAGGAGGAAGACTGGTAAAGAAACCCTGTAGATAAATTTCCTCAGTTAATTCACTTTCCGGCTCAAGAAATAATTGATGAGATTTATGGTGAGGAAAGCGAACAATTTTATCTTCAATAGAAGGACAATAACGGGTTGCTGTACTCTGAATAGTACCATTGACCAGGGGTACCTGGTTAATGTTGGATTGTATTACTTCTTTTGTCTTCGCATTTGTACGGGTTATATATACGGTATGTTTATGATAAATTTTCTTTTCCGATTCATATGAAAAAGCAAGAGGTTCAATTGCGCTTTTCTGTTCGGTTAAATTAGAAAAGTCGATACTTCTTCTGTCTATACGGGGTGGTGTGCAGGTATTAAGGCGAGTAGCGCTAAATCCCAGCGATTTTAACTGATTGCCTAAGTCGATAGAGGCGATTTCTCCGGCTCTTCCGGCACTGTAATTGATTTTTCCAATATAAATCTTCCCATTTAAGAATGTCCCCGCTGTGATAATAACAGTTGGAGAATGAAACTCTTTGCCGCTTTGAACTGTCACACCATAAATCTGATTATTTTTAATCAGTAAACCGGTAACCATTTCCTGAAGGAGAAATAAGTTGAGTTGATTTTGAATGCTTTTAATCATTTCTTCTTTATATTTATTTTTATCAACCTGGGCTCTCAATGCCCACATAGCCGGCCCTTTGCTGGTATTTAGCATGCGAATATGTATGGTGGATCGATCGGCTATCTTTGCCAATTCACCACCCAAAGCATCGATTTCTCTGGCTACATGACCTTTCCCCGGACCACCAATGGAAGGATTGCAGGGTAATAAAGCAATATTATCCACATTAGAGGTAATCAGCAATGTTTTCACACCGTGTCGGGAAGAGGCAAGTGCAGCTTCGCATCCGGCATGGCCGGCACCGATTACTATTACATCATACTGAAAATTATTCATCCCAATCCTTCTCGTTTATATTTGTTGCTACTACAATTAAAAAAGATAGCACATTCTAAAATATTTTGCATATTTTTGTCAAGTTATTACATTATAATTTTTTTAATTCTTGCCTGTAAAAAAAGATTATGTTATACTTTAAACGGAGAGATGACCGAGAGGCCGAAGGTGGTTGCCTGCTAAGCAATTGAGCGGATTTTAAGTCTGCTCCGAGGGTTCGAATCCCTCTCTCTCCGCCATTTTTTTATTTACCCTCATTTCTATATTCACTAGAGGAGGTTATAATGACTTCCAGTTCGAATCAAAACCTTTTACCTTATATTAATATTCGGAATAATTTTCAGTATGGCGATATGGGAAAAGTATTGTTATTGCATGGTCAGGTTTATTACCAGGAATATGGATTTAATCATGAGTTCGAGGCCTATGTTGCCGAAGGGCTGGCAGAATTTGCTAATAAGTATAAACCAGGGAAAAGCTGTATCTGGATTGCGGAGAATAAAGGCGTTGCTATTGGTTCAATTGCTATTTTAGAAAGGGAAAACAACCAGGCTCAGTTACGGTGGTTTGTAGTGCATCCGGGTTACCGTGGAATAGGATTGGGAAAAAGCTTATTCGGGAAGGTGCTGGGATTTTGTCAGGCTGCAGGTTATGAAAAAATATTTTTATGGACATTGGACAACCTTGCTGCAGCAAGAACAATTTATGAAGCAAATGGTTTTAAAGGGGTAGAGAAAAAAAAGAATTATCTTTGGGGTCACCATTTGGTTGAAGAATATTATGTTTTAAATCTTAAGTAATAATTATCAATAAAATACAAAATATATAGTAAGGGGGCATTTATGGCTAAAAAATTATACCGTTCACGAAAGGATTCTGTAATTGCCGGTGTATGCGGCGGAATTGCTGAATATTTTGAAATAGATTCTACCCTGGTACGTCTTCTGGCAATTATTGTTGTTTTTTTGGGTGGTGTAGGTGTAATTGCTTATATCATAGCATGGATTATCATACCACAAAATCCTGACCAGCAAGTTGATAGTGATAGAGAACATACACAAGATGAAAAAAATAACATGAGTCAGGAAGAGGGGAAAAGAGATAATAATAGATACGTTTGGGGTGGCTTAATTCTTATTTTTTTAGGACTATTCTTTTTAATGAGGAGTTTTTTTCCTCGCTTTATCCTGATAAGTTTTTGGCCGGTTATCCTGGTATTGGCTGGCATCGTTTTGATAGTTCAGTCACTTTCCAAAAAGAAACAGTAAGGTAAAAATATTTTCTTCACAGGATAGTTGCCTCATTTATTTAACCATAAAAAACAACCTTCTTTGAAGGTGGTAATGATTCTAATAAGGAGATATTAATGAAATTTCCAGAGTCTAAGACTAAAATAGTATGCACATTAGGTCCGGTCTCAAACAATAAAAAAATAATTAAAGAATTAGTATTAGCGGGTATGAATGTAGCGCGCTTGAATCTTGCCCACGACGAACTCGATTATCATCGGAAAACATTAGAAAATATACGAGAAGTTGAAAAGGAACTGGGAATTTTTCTTACAGTAATGATGGATATTCCCGGTCCTAAAATTAGAATTGGCAAGATAAAAGATGGCCCTATTCTTTTGAAAAAAGGGCAGACGGTTCGCCTGACAACTAAAAATATCATAGGAGACGAATCCATTATACCGGTAGAATATGAGTCCTTATTTAAAAGTATTGAAAAAGGAAGCCTTGTTTATCTGTATGATGGATTTATTCAGATGAGAGTCATAGAAATTCGGGATGATGTAGCGTTATGTCAGGTAATGACCGGTGGAAAGCTGGATTCACACAAAGGTCTAAATTTACCCAAAGCCAAAATAACAATTGACCCGATTAGAGAGCAGGATCTGAAACTTATTTCTTTTGGATTAGAGGAAGGAGTTACGGTTTTTGGCATCTCGTTTGTGGAGAAGGCAGAAGATATTCTAAAAGTAAAGGAATTTGCCCGCAAAAAGGGTAAAAAAATATTTACAGTGGCAAAAATCGAACGAGAAGAGGCAGTAAAAAACATTGATGAAATAATTAAGGTTACCGATGGCATTATGGTAGCCAGGGGCGATTTGGGGGTACAGGTAGATATTGAAGATATTCCGGTAATACAGAAAAAATTGATAGCCAAAGCAAATAGAATGAGCAAACCTGTAATAACTGCTACCCAGATGCTGGTATCAATGACTGATCATATCAGGCCGACCCGTTCCGAAGTAACTGATGTGGCCAATGCTATTCTGGACGGAACAGATGCCACTATGCTATCAGAGGAAACTGCAGTAGGCCAGTTTCCAGTGGAGGCAGTAAGGATGATGACTGACATTGCCGTTTCCACTGAACGGGAATATCGCAGTTTTCACCATCATTCTTCTTTGTGTGATGAGTTGCGTCTTTCATTTCAGCGGGAAAAGCCTTTAGTAGAGGATATTATTTCTATGCATACTATGGAAAGCAGTCAGATTATTCGGGCTAAATATATATTGGCACCAACCGAAAGTGGCAATACGGCCAGAAGAATATCCCGATTCAAACCATATTGCTGGATTCTTGCCTTTACTCCAAATCCCGAAGTTGCCAGTTTTCTGGCATTTTCGTACGGAGTTATTTCTTTTATGATAGATAGAAACAAAAACGATTGGTATAGCAGAATTATGGAGTTATTGAAAGAGAAAAAATTAGCAAAAAAAGGCGACTATCTGATCTTAACTGAAGGAACAATTAAAAAGAAAACCGGAGGCACTGATTCAATGCGGATAATATCTGTTGATTAGAGTCAGTTGCTACCTTGAAAAAACTGTCTAATAAAAACTTAAGTCTCTTTTAGAGGCTTCTTAAAGTCACCCCCTAAGCGGGTGTGATGTTTAATGTAATAATGATATAATAATAATTAACATTAAAGTTATTTTAGGTCAGGAGAATAGATTGAAAGATAATAAACATTCGTCCGAAAACATTAATAAGGGAAAAGTGACTGCTATTCGAGGCAGTGTTATTGATGCCTATTTTCCTGAAAAAATACCTGATATCCCAAACCTTCTCAAAGCGGGTAATGTTTTTTTTGAAGTTGTTCTTCATCTTGATTCCAATACTGCCAGGGGAATTGCCTTAACCCCAACGCAGGGATTGAAGAGAGGAGATGAGGCAATTGATTATGGGCATCCCTTAAGCGTGCCTGTTGGAAATCAATTGCTGGGAAGGATGTTCAATGTATTCGGAGAAACAATAGACGGGGGAGAAAAAATTGATTCTGAAAAACGCAGGTTTATTTATAATGCACCCCTGACTTTATCGGAACGTTCAACCGATATTGGATTATTTGAAACAGGTATAAAGGTTATAGATGTATTATCTCCCCTGGAAAAAGGTGGTAAAGCCGGCTTATTTGGCGGAGCAGGTGTGGGCAAAACCGTTCTTATTATGGAAATGATTCATAATATGGCTATTGGCTATCAGGGTGTGAGCCTGTTTTGTGGTATTGGAGAACGCTCCCGGGAAGGTGAAGAACTTTACCGGGAAATGAAAGAATCTGGAGTTTTGGAAAAGGCGGTAATGATTTTTGCCCAGATGAATGAACAGCCAGGTGCTCGATTTCGGGTTGGACATGCAGCTCTTACCATGGCTGAATATTTTCGTGATGAAGGCAAGCAAAATGTTCTTTTGCTGATTGATAATATATTTCGATTTGTTCAGGCAGGGTCGGAAGTATCAGGGTTGTTAGGAGAGCTTCCTTCCCGGGTAGGATATCAGCCGACTCTAGCCAGCGAAATTGCAGATCTGGAAGAGAGAATCAGCAGTTCATTAACAGGTGACATCACCTCTATCCAGGCAGTATATGTCCCGGCTGATGATTTTACTGACCCCGCTGCTGTTCATACTTTCAGTCATCTTTCTGCTTCTATTGTGCTTTCCAGGCAACGAGCGAGCCAGGGATTATATCCCGCAGTTGACCCTTTAAATTCCAATTCCAGCATATTAACTCCGACAGTTATCGGTCAAAGACACTATGATATTGCCCGCAGAATAAAGCAGACGCTCTCAGAGTACGAAGAGTTAAAGGATATAATTGCCATGCTTGGCCTGGAAGAGCTATCCAAGGAAGACCAGGATACTGTAAATAGAGCAAGAAGGTTGGAAAGATTTTTGACACAGCCCTTTGCTGTTACCGAACAGTTTACCGGGAATGAAGGACGTCGGGTATCTTTACAGGAAGCATTGGATGGATGTGAACGAATTTTGAATGACGAATTTCGTGATTATTCGGAAAATTCTCTCTATATGCTTGGTGCTATTGATGAGGCAAAGAAATGATGGATTTAAGAATACTATTGCCGGAAAAAACCTATTGGCAGGGCAAGGTAAAAAAGATAGTAGGAGAGGCCATTAATGGATTCTTCTGTTTGCTTCCCCGTCATGTCGATTTTGTAACAATTATGACTCCCGGGATTTTTTTCGCCTTAACAGAAAAAGAAGAAGATTTTTATCTGGCCATTAATGAGGGTATATTGATTAAAGCAAATGACCAGGTAACCCTTTCTACCAGAGGTGCCATTAAGGGAGACAACCTGGGGGATTTAAAAAGAAAGGTTGAAGAAAATTTTATTAAGATTAATGAACAGGAAAAGGGTGCCCGCAGTGCCCTGCAAAAACTGGAAGCCGATTTTGTCAGGAGGTTTTTGGATTTAGAGGCACATGGATAAAAAAAATAACTCTTCTGAGGAAAAAAGAGAAAAAGAATTTCTACGCGAGATCGAAAAGAAGGAAAAGAGAAGAATCAAGGCTCAAGGCAGGAAAAATCGCAGTATCTGGATGGGATTTGGTTTATTTGGCGTTATTGGCTGGTCAGTAATGATTCCGACAATAATTGGAATTGGCATTGGCTTGTGGGCTGACAGAAAATGGCCTGGGCAGATATCATGGACCTTGACCTTTCTTTTCCTGGGTATTGCCCTGGGTTGCTGGAATGCCTGGTATTGGGTACAGAAGGAACGTAAAGTGATTGAAAAAGAAAGAGATGAAGAGGAGTAATCTAAGATTCAATTATTTAAATTTATTATTTTAGGTTTTCTATCAGGTGTATTTTATTTCGGCGGGTTATGGTTGACCCTGCAATATATGGTACACTCACGTTATCCGGCAGTGATTACTTTACTTAGCTATATCTTGCGAGTTGCAGTTTCTTTTTTAATCTTGATTTACATTGCCCGCTTTGGAGAGTGGACTTATATTTTATACTGGTTAGCAGGTTTTATTTTAGCCCGGATTATATTATCGCGCTTGCTGGGAGATAATTATCCGAAGAAAGATAAGAAGGAGCAACAGTTATGGAAATAACCCCTGATGCCATTATCTATTTTCAATGGAATGGCGTTCATTTAAATGCCACCATAGTATTTACCTGGTTGGTAATGTTTATATTAGCATTAATTAGCTGGTTGGCTACAAAAGATTTAAAAGTAGGTCATGATATCAGTCGCTGGCAGATTGCCCTGGAAGTAATAATCACCTATATCCGTCAACAGATTAAAGAAATTACCCAGCAAAATCCGGATCAATTTATTCCTTTTTTGGGGAGTCTCTTTTTATTTATTTCCATTTCTAACCTGCTGGCTATTGTACCCGGATATCATCCCCCTACCAGTTCGCTATCAACAACATCGGCCCTGGCGATCTGTGTATTTTTTGCTATTCCTATCTACGGAATTGGCAAAGTCGGTGTCAAGAATTATTTAAAACAATATCTGGAGCCATCTGTTCTAATGCTGCCTTTTAATATTATCGGGGAGTTATCACGAACCCTGGCTTTGGCGGTACGTTTGTTTGGAAATATCATGAGCGGCACCTTAATTGCCGGGATTTTACTGATTATTGCCCCCTTATTTTTACCGATTATTATGCAGGTATTGGGATTATTAATTGGCCAGATACAGGCTTATATCTTTACTGTTTTGGCTACAGTTTATATTGCTTCTGCCACACAGGCAGAGAGCGAAGTATACCAAAAAAATAATAATGAAGGAAGTGAGAAAGATGAGTAGTATTGATATTATAAGTGCAATTTCCATTTTTACAGCTGGTATTACCATGGCTATCGGTTCCATTGGCCCGGCTATCGGTCAGGGAATGGCTGTGGCACGAGCTTTGGGAGCCATTGCCCAGCAGCCCGATGAGGCGAATACTATAACCCGAACATTATTTGTCGGTCTTGCTATGGTCGAGTCCACTGCTATCTATTGCCTGGTTATTTCCGTTATTCTTATTTTTGCCAATCCTTTCTGGAATTATATTTTAAGTCAATAAGGGGAATTATATGATAATTGATATGTTTACAGTAATAGCACAGATTATCAATTTTTTGATTCTGGTCTTATTACTTAGAAAGTTTCTTTTCAATAAAATTGTTGGCATTATTGACGAAAGAGAAGAACAGATTAAAGAGCAGATAGATAGTGCCGAACAACAGCAGAAAGAGGCCGAAGAGGAAATTAAAAAACAGCGGAAAATCAGGGAAAAGATGGAAGAGAATTGGGATGATGACCTTGCCCAAATGAAAAAAGAGCTTCAGGCTAAACGTGAAAAAATGATGGAAGAAGCCAGGAAAGCAGTGAATGAGGAAGAAAAAAACTGGAAAAATTCAATTGCTAAACAACGTGATGCTTTCTTAAGGGAGTTAAAACAGAGTTCCTGTCAGCAGGTGTGCCAGATTTCCAGAAAGGTCCTGGCAGATCTGGCAAATGAAAAATTAGAAAATCAGTTGATAGACAGCTTTTTACAACAATTAGAAGATGCAAAAGACAATAATGGACAGGGCTTTCTGTTATCTGATTTAAATGCCAAAAAAGAAGTAGAAATAAATACTGCTTTTCAATTGCAGAAAAAAGAAAAAGAAAAGATTACCAATAAATTAAAAAACCTTCTTCAGGATGAAATAAATATTAGTTTTAAAAAATCTGAAGACCTTATCTGTGGAATTGAATTAAGGGCAAAAGGAAAAAAGATTTCCTGGAGTATAGAAAGTTATCTCAATTCCCTGGAAAAGAACTTACAAAAATTATTTGAAGAAGTTGAGAATCAACAAGACATTGACAATAAAGAAGAAGAATAACTTCTCTTGGAGATAGATAAGATGAAAGAATTAATTCAAAATATGCCTCTACAGGAACATATAAAAGAAACTTTTTTCAGGATGAAAAAGGTTGTAAAAAAGCAGGAAGCATCCTTTGATTTCCAGGAAATTGGAATCATTACTTCAGTTGGTAAAAATATTGTAAAGGCAAACGGCTTGCCCAATGTAAAATCAGGGGAGATTGTCCGTTTTAAAAAAGGACAATTGGGAATGGTCTTTAATCTTAATACTGATAGTGCGGACATTATACTTTTAGATGAAGCAGCATCTATTGGCTCGACTGATGAGGTAGAACGAACCGATAGGGTTATGAGTGTCCCGGTTGGCGAAATACTCCTTGGTCGTATTATTGATTCTGTAGGCAGGCCTCTTGATGACAAGGGAGCTATCAGGTCAACAGAATATGCACCGATTGAACAGGATGCAGCCGCTATTATGGATAGGGACCCTGTAAATATTCCTTTGCAAACAGGATTATTGGTTGTCGATTCTTTGGTTCCGGTTGGCAGAGGTCAACGGGAATTAATTTTAGGCGACCGTCAGACTGGTAAAACAGCCATTGCGATAGATACTATTTTAAATCAGAAAAAAGGCGATGTTGTCTGCATATATTGTGCAATAGGCCAGCAAATATCTTCTGTTGCCAGGGTAATCTCCAGGTTAAAATCATCCCAGGCGATCGATTACAGCATCGTTCTGGTAGCCTCCGGTGATGAGGCGCCTGGACTTAATTATATTGCCCCATATGCTGCCACCAGTATCGGAGAGTATTTTATGAGAAAGGGTAAGGATGTGCTGGTTATTTATGATGATTTAACACAGCATGCCCGTTCTTATCGTGAATTATCCTTATTAATGAGAAGACCGCCGGCAAGGGAGGCATTCCCGGGTGATATTTTTTATATTCACTCCCGTCTTTTGGAAAGGGCTACTCATTTGAAAAAAGAATACGGGGGAGGATCTTTAACAGCCTTACCGATTATTGAAACAGAAGCTCAGAATTTATCAGCATATATACCAACTAATATAATATCGATTACTGATGGGCAGATATACCTTTCACCCCAATTGTTCCAGGGCGGTATTCTACCGGCAGTTGATGTAGGCAAATCGGTTTCCCGCGTTGGAGGAAAAACCCAACTGGCAGCATACCGCCAGGTGGTGGGTGATTTACGGTTAAGTTATTCTCAGTTCCAGGAACTGGAGATTTTTTCACGTTTTGGAACCCAATTGGATGAAAATACCAAAAAAACTTTAACCCGGGGCAGAAGGATAAGGGAAATATTAAAACAGAATCAATATGAACCCTATTCAGTTTTAGAGCAAATTATCCTTCTTTTAGCTGTTTCCCGTGGTTTGCTGGATGAAGTTCCCATTAATAAAATTAGTGCATTTAAAAAGAGGATTAAAGAGGATATTAAAGATAATTTTTCTGGAATTACCGAGAAAATTAATAATAATAAAACTTTATCTTCTGATGATAAAGAGAGATTGAGCTATTTTATTCAGGAGATAACTGATTCAATTGTGAAGGATACTGATTATGCAGATGCTGGAGACAATTCGCAGGAAAATTGAGAGTGCAAAAGATATGCACTCAGTGGTAAAGACAATGAAAGCCCTGGCTGCAGTAAATATTCATGCCTATGAGAAGGCAGTTAGTGCTATAAATTATTACCATCAGAATATTGAAGCTGGTTTGCAGATAGTTTTAAAAGAAAATCCTGAGATTTTAAAGGCACCCGCTGCTGATGATATTGAATCAATCGGTATCATTGTTTTTGGTGCACAAAGAGGAATGGCCGGTAATTTTAATTTACCAGTCGTTAATAAGCTGGATTCCTGGATGAAAGAAAAGGGCTTAAAACAGCAATCGTCAGTGACTGCCTGTGTGGTTGGAGACAGGATTTTAGAGCCTTTGAAGGATATTGGAATTTCGCCAAATTATAAGCTTGATTTTCCTAATTTTCGCTATAATCTGGATAGTACTATTCAAGACGTACTCTTAATAGTAGAAAAATGGCGTTTCCAGAAAAGGGTATCTCATATCCATCTTTTTTATAACCGTCCAACAAGCGGTTCTTCTTTTAAACCAGGTCATTTTCAGTTATATCCTTTAAACCCTGATTGGCTCAGAGAGTTGGCAGCTAAGCAATGGCCTTCCCGTTCCATACCATTGTATACTATCCCAGCTGACACCTTGTTTAACCTGGTTATCCGCCAATATTTCTATATTTCGCTCTATAAAGCGTTCATTGAATCAATGGCCAGTGAAAATGCCAGCAGACTTATTGCCATGCGCAAGGCAGAGCAGAATATTGAAGAACAGTTAGAAGAACTGGATGCCCAGTTTAACAAACAAAGACAGGATTCAATTACCGAAGAACTGCTGGACATTGTTGCCGGGTTTGAAGCACTTACCAAATAAGATATAAAGTATTTTTTGGCAGATCATCATATACCTTTACCTTTAAATTATGGAGAATGCCAATGAATAATCAAATGAATTTCAAAAAATACAGGAAGAATATTCGGATTATAGGAATGACCTGTGTGAACTGTGCTCGTCGTGTTGAACAAAATCTGCAGAAAATTGACGGTGTAAAGTTTGCCTCAGTTAATTTAGCAACAGAGTCTGCCTATTTGATTAGTCAGCGGGAAATACCATTTCATGAAATAAAGGAAGCCGTTGAAAATGTCGGATATGGCGTTTCAGAGAGGATGGATGAAGAATTAGGACAAAAACGATACCTGAAGTCAAAAGAAAACTTAATTCTAGCCTGGATTATAACCCTTCCCTTATCAATAATGATGATTTTTCATATGCTTGGCTACCATATTCCGGGATTTGTCTGGATTGAAGTAATTGCTGTTGCTTTCGTAATTTTTTATTGCGGGAAAGCAACAATTAAAAGCGCCTGGATAGCTTTTAGACATTTTCATTCTAATATGGATAGCCTTATTACAATCGGTTCCATTACTTCCTGGGTTACTGCAATATTAAACCGGACAGGATTGCCCATCATATCATTCGGGACGCTTGGGGCTATGATTATTGCCATTCACCTAACCGGTCGTTTCATTGAATCACGCTTAAGGGATAAGGCTGCCAAGGAAATCAAGTCATTAATTTCTCTGCAGTCAAAAGAAGCGACAATCATTTTAGATAATAATGAAGTAAAATTGTCTATTTCCATGATTAAAAAAGACAATTTGGTTAAGGTTAAGCCAGGAGAGCGTATACCTGTTGACGGCATTGTTGCCGAAGGAAGCTCAGCAGTGGATGAATCTTTTATTTCCGGAGAACCTATTCCCAAGAAAAAAGGTGAAGAAGATGAAGTGGTAGGAGGATCAATTAATCTTTCCGGTCCCTTAATCATTAAAGTTACCAAAGTAGGAGAAAATTCTTTTCTCTCTCAAATGATTCAATTAATAAAAGAAGCCCAGGGAACAAAAGTGCCGATACAGGCATTAGCGGATAAGATAACTAACTACTTTGTTCCTGCTATAATGACTCTTGCAATTATCAGTGCAGTATTCTGGTATTTTAATTTGCAGGGATATCAGTCTTTTTTATTAAGAGCAAAAGAATTACTACCCTGGGTATTAATAACTGAAAACAACTTGTCTTTTGCTGTATTTGTCTTTATTTCTACCATAGTAATTGCCTGTCCCTGTGCATTGGGATTGGCTACCCCTATGGCATTGGTAGTTGGAAGCGGATTGGCAGCCAGGAGAGGGTTGATTATCAGGAATGCAGAAGCGATTCAGACTTCAAAAGATGTAGCATATGTACTTATGGATAAAACTGGCACCATCACTCATGGGCAGCCTTCTATAATTAATCATGACCTTTCTCAGGAAGAAATGAATATTGTTGCCTCAATTGAAAGTAACTCGCATCATCCTTTAGCCCAGGCTATTGCCGGAAATATAAAAGATAAGATTAATATAAATAATATAAATAATATAAAAGAAATTCCGGGCAAAGGTGTTTCCGGGGATTATGAGGGAAGTAATTACTTTGTCGGCAAACCTGAAAGCCAGAAGGATTATGTTCTTTATCTAAAAAAAGGACAAACAGTGGTCGAGGTCCTGAAAGATAATGAGAAGATTGGCTTTATTGTTTTGGCTGACCGCATCAGGGAAGACTCAAAAGAATCAATATCCCGGCTTAGAGAATTAAATATTGTTCCGGTAATGGTAACCGGAGATAACAAGATAACTGCTCAGGTAGTAGCAGATGAAATGGGCATTGAAACAGTATATGCCGGAGTCAGGCCGGATGAAAAGTTGGAAATTGTCAGAAAGTACCAGGGTGAGGGCAAAAAGGTATTAATGATAGGTGATGGGATAAATGATGCGGCTTCACTGAAAGGTGCAGACATTGGTGTGGCAATGGGGGTTGGTGCTGACCTGGCTATTGATAGTGCTGATATTGTGATTATAAAAGAAGGAATCTCCGGACTTATTTATAGTATTATCATTTCCACTAAAATCTTTAAAATCATTCGCCAGAATTTGTTCTGGGCTTTTTTGTATAATACTCTGGCAATACCTATGGCTATGCTGGGTCTTTTACACCCGGCTATTGCTGAAGCTGCCATGGTTTTCAGCTCGATAACCGTAATATTAAATTCTTTGAGAATTCAAAAATGATAATTAAATAATAGTAAGTAAATAAGTATAAAATTTTATAAAATGAAAGGAATATAAAAATGAAACATAAAATGGTTACTTTAGATGGAAATACGGCAGCTGCCCATACTGCCTATCATCTTAGTGAAAATATAACAATTTATCCCATTACGCCTTCTTCTCCTATGGGAGAATTAGCTGATTTATGGGCTTTTCAAGGTACAAAGAATATTTGGGGGGTTGTCCCTCATGTTGCCGAAATGCAAAGCGAGGCAGGTGCGGCCGGAGCAGTACACGGTTCACTGCAGAGAGGCTCATTAACTACTACTTTTACTGCTTCCCAGGGATTATTGCTGATGATTCCAAATATGTTTAAGATTGCCGGTGAACTTACAGCTGCTGTATTTCATGTAGCTGCCCGGACCGTTGCTACACATGCACTCTCTATTTTTTGTGATCATTCTGATGTAATGGCTGTACGCTCTACGGGATTTGCAATTCTTTCGGCAGCATCTGTCCAGGAGGCAATGGATTTTCCGTTAATTGCCCAGGCCGCTTCTCTGAAATCCAGGATTCCCTTTTTGCATTTCTTTGATGGTTTCCGTACCTCTCATGAAATATCCAAGGTTGAGCTATTGGAAGTTGAAGAAATGAAGAAAATGATCGATGACAAATTAGTATATGAACATAGAACCCGCGCACTTTCCCCGGAACATCCATTTATACGCGGAACAGCCCAAAATCCTGATGTTTTCTTTCAGGCAAGAGAAGGCTGTAATCCTTTTTATGATGCCTGTGCTGACATTACTGAAAAAACCATGGAACAATTTAAAGAGGTAACCGGCCGGGAATATCATTTGTTTCAGTATGAGGGAAATCCTAAAGCCGAATCAGTCATAGTATTGATGGGTTCGGGGTGTGAAACAGCTCAGGAAACCGTAGAATACCTTAACAAAAAAGGAGAAAAAGTTGGTCTTATTAAAGTAAGATTATACCGGCCTTTTTCTATTAAACACTTGTGGAAGGCACTCCCGGAAACTGTAAAAAGGATTTGTGTTTTGGATAGGACGAAAGAGCCTGGCAGTCCAGGGGAACCTCTGTACATGGAAATTTTAGCAACACTCAACGAATATATTAATGAAAATAATATAAACAGGAAGATAAAAGTAACCGGAGGCCGCTATGGGTTATCGTCTAAGGAATTCACCCCTGCCATGGTTGCAGGTGTTTTTAATGAGCTAAAAAAAGATACGCCCTCAAACAATTTTACTGTCGGAATTAATGACGATGTAAGTAAAAAAAGCATAGAATACCCCAAACATTTTCATACCGAGCCATCCGAGAGGGTGAGAGCAGTTTTCTATGGATTGGGTTCAGACGGGACTGTAAGCGCTAACAAGAGTTCTATCAAAATTATCGGTGAGGAAACTGATAACTTTGCCCAGGGTTATTTTGTCTATGATTCCAGAAAAGCAGGGTCCCTTACTATTTCACATTTACGTTTTGGCAAAGAACCTATTCACTCACCATACCTCATTGAAAAGGCAAATTTTGTAGGATGCCATCAGTTTTCTTTCCTGGAAAAATATGATGTCTTAAAGTATGCTGATGACAATGCTGTATTTCTATTAAACAGCCCTCATTCATCTAAAGAAGTCTGGGATAAAATACCTATGGAAATACAGAAAATAATTATTGAAAAGAAGATTAAGTTTTATGTCATCAATGCCTATCAGATTGCCAGAGATACCGGTCTTGGAGCCAGAATTAATACAGTGATGCAGACAGCTTTTTTCCTTCTAAGTAAAATATTGCCGGAAGATGCTGCCATTGACAAAATTAAGAAATTTATTAAGAAAAGCTATGGTAAAAAAGGAGAAACAATAATAGAAAAAAATAACAAGGCAGTTGATCAGGCCAGCAAGGCAATTGAAGAGGTTGTTGTACCGACAAAAGCAGATAGCTCAATCAAGCAGAAAGAACCAGTTCCTGCCGAAGCTCCCACATTTGTACGTGAAGTAACAGCGAAGATGATAGCCCAGGAAGGGGATGAGATTCCGGTAAGTGCCTTTGAACCTGACGGAACCTTCCCTTCCGGAACTACCAAATGGGAAAAAAGAAATATTGCCCAGGAAATTCCGGTTTGGGATCCGGGAACATGCATCCAATGTGGAAACTGTGTTTTTATCTGTCCCCATGCAGTTATCAGGAGTAAAGTTTACTCACCGGAATTGCTTCCTAAAGCACCGGAAAGTTTTAAATCCGTTGACAGTAAAATTAAATCATTCCAGGGAGAAAAGTTTACCATTCAGGTTTCTCCGGAAGATTGTACCGGCTGTGGTTTATGTGTAGAAATATGTCCGGCAAAGAACAAGAAACAGCCGGATAAAAAAGCAGTTAATATGATGCCCGTTGATCTAATCAGGGAACAGGAAAAGAAAAATTGGTCATTTTTCCAAAACTTACCACTGGTTGACCGTTCAAAATTACAACTCAATCGTATCAGAGACCTGCAATTTACAATGCCGTTATTTGAATTTTCGGGAGCTTGTGCCGGATGTGGGGAGACACCTTATTTAAAGGTTTTAAGTCAATTATTTGGTGACCACATGGTGATTGCCAATGCTACCGGATGCTCTTCTATATATGGCGGTAATCTTCCTGCTACTCCATGGACTTTTAACGGGGAAGGATATGGACCTGCCTGGTCTAATTCTCTTTTTGAAGATAATGCCGAATTTGGATTTGGAATGCGCCTGGCTATTGACCAGCAAAAGAAGTATGCTATTTCCCTGTTAGAACAATTAAAGAAAGAAATAGGGGAAGATTTTGTAGACGAATTAATAGAAATGGCGAAATCTAAAGATATAGAGATTAATAAACAGAGAGAATCTGTTAAACAATTACATGAAATTTTAGGGAAGATTGATAAAGAAGAAGCAAGGCAATTAGAGAGTGTGGCTGAATCTTTAATAAAAAAGAGTGTCTGGATTATTGGAGGAGACGGTTGGGCTTATGATATAGGTTATGGCGGACTGGACCATGTTATTGCCCAACCTGATAATGTCAATATTCTGGTATTGGATACCGAAGTTTACTCTAATACGGGAGGGCAGATGTCTAAGGCAACTCCCTTAGGGGCGGTTGCCAAATTTGCTGCCGGCGGGAAGTCAATGGCTAAAAAAGATCTTGCCATGATGGCAGTGAATTATGGTCACGTTTATGTTGCCCGAATTGCCATAGGGGCAAATATGAACCATGCTATTAAAGTTTTCCAGGAGGCAGAAGCTTATCAGGGACCTTCTTTAATCGTTGCTTACTGTCCCTGTATTGGACATGGTTATGATTTAAGAAATGGCCTGCAACAGCAAAAGGCTGCAGTTTCGTCCGGATATTGGCCGTTAATGCGATATTCTCCTGACTTGAAAAAACAAAATAAGAATCCTTTCCAATTAGATTCCAAGTCTCCAAGCATACCCTTGGAAGAGTATATTTACGCAGAGAATCGATACAGAATGCTAACTTACAGCAATCCTGAAATTGCCGAACAATTTAGCAAGAAAGCCCAACAGGAAGTTTTGAACCGATGGAAAATATATGAGAAATGGGCAGAAAAGGAAATTTCTCAAGAAGAGGGGGAAAAGTAAATGATTGATTTGAGTACAGAATATATGGGGATTAAGTTAAAAAATCCATTAGTAGCATCTGCTTCACCATTATCCGAGGATATTGAAAAAATTAAACAAATGGAAGAAAAAGGGATTTCAGCTGTCGTACTGCATTCACTATTTGAAGAGCAGATTAAATTGCAGGAAAGGGAATTAAATCAATCCCTATCTCAGGGAACCGAAAGCTATGCAGAGGCACTGAGTTATTTTCCTGACCTGAACAATTATCGTTTTGCTCCGGATGAATATATAGACTATATTTCCAGAGTTAAAGATGAAGTAAAAATCCCAATTATCGGTAGTCTGAACGGGGTATCTCAAGGTGGATGGGTTCGTTACGCTAAAAAGATTGAAGAGGCAGGAGCAGATGCTCTGGAGTTAAACATCTATTATTTGCCGACAGAAAAAAATAATTCATGTCAGGAAATTGAGCAAATTTACCTTGACTTGATAAAGAGTTTGCGACAAAATATAACAATACCGATTGCAGTAAAATTAAGCCCTTATTTTAATTCCATTCCCGGTATAACTAATAAGTTGGCTGAAGAAGGAGCGGATGGTCTGGTTTTATTCAATCGGTTTTATCAGCCGGATATTGACTTAGCTAAAATGTCGGTTGTCCCTAATTTGGAATTAAGCCGTTCTTCGGAATTACGGTTAAGGCTAAGATGGGTCGCTATACTCTATCAAAAAGTAAAGGCTGATATGGCAATTACCGGCGGAATCCATACTGCTGAAGACATAATAAAAGGTATTTTAGCAGGAGCAAATGTAACAATGACGACATCAGCTCTGCTGGAAAAAGGAATCCCATACATCGATAAATTGATTAAAGGAACAGAAGAGTGGCTCAGAAGACATCAATATAATTCCATTAATGAAATCAGGGGCCTTCTGAGCCAGCAAAATGTCAAAGAGACAGATGCTTTTGAAAGAGCAAATTATATGAAAGTATTAAAGTCTTATCATTATGAATAATTTTAAGATAAAATGAGTTAGGTTACTAATACATCTAAATTAACTGTATAGAATAGAAAATATAGAGTTTTTAAAAGAATTGTTTTCTAGCTAATAATTAACTGAAGATAATCGTATAGAAAGGTTGTTTTATGGAGCAAATACTTACTTTTGATTGGGCACATATTCCGGAGTATATTAATCCTGTTTTGCTATCTTTCGGGCAAATTAAAATTTACTGGTATGGCCTTATGTATCCGGTGGCTTTTCTGACTGCATTTTTTCTGGTCATTTATCGCATCCGTTCAGAAAAACTTATTTTTGAAGAGTCCACAGTATTAGATTTTCTCCTCTGGGCTATTATCATGTTGATAATAGGAGCCAGGATAGGTCATGTTGTTTCTTCTGACCTGGGATATTATTTATCCAATCCCTGGAAAATAATATCACCCTTTGATTTTTCCGGAGGGCTGCATTACACCGGTATTCTGGGTATGTCATATCATGGTGGCATGATTGGTATTGTTTTGGCTTATATTGTGTTTTGCTATAAGAGAAAGATTAACCATTGGCAGTTTGCAGATATGGGTGTTCCGGCCATTCCTGCAGGTTATACTTTCGGAAGACTTGGTAATTTTATTAATGGCGAGCTATACGGAAAGGTTACCGACTTGCCCTGGGGAATGTACTTTCCCACAGATCCTACCAATCAATTAAGGCATCCCACCCAGCTCTATGAGGCTTTGTTTGAAGGGGTTATTCTGTTTGTCATTTTGTGGTATTTAAGAAAAAAGAAATGGTTTAACGGATTAACATTAAGTGTCTATTTTATCGGCTATGGAATTATCCGGTTTTTTATCGAAAATATAAGACAACCATCACCTATTTCGGAAGCAGAATATTTAGGTTTCATGAATTTAGCCCAGGTGATGTCTGTACTGATGATTATTGCCGGGCTAATAATGATTATGATTAGAAAGGACAAACCTTATTTACCAATTAGCAGGGAGGAGAATCATGGATAGTCAATTTCTAATATATTTAGCTATTATTGCGTTGGTGGCATTCTTATTTAAGGATGGATATTTAAACCTATAATTTATTCCTTATCAAAAATGGTAGAATTGATATAAAAAATAATGATAATAAAGAAATATCAAAAAAAGGTGTAAAATTATGTTAAAGGATTTAATATTAAAAAACAGAAGTCATCGTAGGTTTGATGAAAGTAAACAAATAACCAGGGATCAGTTGTTGGAATTGGTTGATTTAGCAAGATTATCACCTTCTGCAGCTAATCGACAGCCGCTTAAGTATTATTTATCCAATGAAAAAGCTAAAAACGAACTTATTTTCAGCACACTCGCCTGGGCTGCCGCTCTAAAAGATTGGAATGGACCGGATGAAGGTGAAAGACCTTCTGCATACATTGTTATTCTGGGTGATAAGAATGTTTATGAAAAGTTTGGCATTGATCCCGGGATTGTAGCACAGAGTATTTTACTTGGAGCTACTGAAAAAGGATTTGGTGGCTGCATGTTTGGTTCAGTTTCCCGGGGGAAATTAAGAGAGCTCCTAGATATAGCCTCACAATATGAGATATTATATGTATTAGCTCTGGGTTATCCTGTGGAGAAAGTTCAAATTGATGATTTAGACGAGAGCGGAAGTACCAACTATTGGCGTGATGAAAATCAGGTTCATCATGTTCCGAAGAGAAGCCTGTCAGAGATTATTGTTTCTTGAGTGATTATTTCAATTTTTTAATTTGTAAAGAATAATATAAGGGGAAATATTTGAAAATAATACGCATTTTATTGTGGTGGATTTTTATTATCTCAATTCCCGTTTTATTAATTTCTACGGTTGTAAGAGTAGAAGTTCAATGTCTGCCATTTTACGAGTACGAATATGAGAAATATAATATCAGCGAAGTAACCGGATTTGACAGCCGGCAATTAGGAGTAATTACCCGTCATTTAATCCAGTTTTTTAACGGAAAAGTTGAAAGCGCTCAGCTTGTTGTGGAAAAAGACAATAATCCAATGTATTTGTTTCATGACCATGAAATAGTTCATTTAGAAGATGTAAAAGAAATATTTAAGTATGTTTATTGGATACAGCTAATTTCCCTGGGTTATTTTTTATTCTATTTACTGATCAATATAATTTTCAGAAAGAGGAAAAAACTTATTTATTTCTGGAAAGGATTAAAAAATGGCAGTATCCTGACTATTGGATTACTGGTTACCCTGGGAGTGGGTGCTTTTTTTGGGTTTCATCAACTTTTTATCCAATTTCATTACCTGGTTTTCGGTGACCCGCAAAGTTCCCCCTGGATACTGGACCCCAGAACCGATCACCTGGTTATGATGTATCCTCTTAATTTCTGGCAGGATGCCTTAATGCTAGGAATTATAGCAATTCTTGCAACATCAGTTATATTTATCGGATTGAGCTGGTTATTTTTAAGAAGATATCGCCGTAGCAGAAGATAGACAAATAATTTTATACTTGAAAGACATAAGATATGTTAACTATTCCTTTCTTGATTTCCATTTTTATAAATGCAATAATAGGAACATTACCTGTATTGGGGCCCTTAATATCCGGATTTTTAATAGGAGCGATAGTCCGCAAGAAAAATCTGGCCATGGTAGTCGGATTTATAGGGGCAATTATGGGAGGCGTATTTTGCCGGATATTTTTATTATACCCGGATAATGAATGGCATAAGTATTTATTGAATATTTTAGGAAGCCAGGTTGGACAATATGCCGGGATTATTATCAGGGGTAATATTTTTTTCTTTGCACTTTATTTTGGTCTGCTGGGTATACTGGGTGGATTTACAGGTGCTCTTGTTACTAATAGAATAAGAAAATCATAAAAAAATATAATGAATGTAAAAACAAAAACTATAGGAGGCGAAAATGTCTTTAGCAATTAATACTACCATTCCCGAGGGAATTGTGTTGGCAGCAGATAGCCATAATCCTACAGAAACCGAAAGGGATGGCTAGAATAGGCAGTGATAATGCATCAAAACTTTTTCAACTAAATCAAAGAATGGGTATAGCAGTAACCGGTCTGGCTTTTCTGCCTGACAATGGTGTTTTAAAAAGTATAAGTAGTTATATCAAGGAATTTATTAAAAGTAACCAGTTAGAGAAATATTCTGTGGAAAAGACAGCTGATAAAATAATTCGTTTATTTGATGCAAAATACGAATGGCAAAAGCAATTAGACCAGGCAAAAGAGCGGATTGAGAGAGATCTGGTTATAAAGAAATGCGAGATATTGGAAATAACAAAAAAAGAATCTTATATTGATTTTCGTTACAAAGACCCACATGGGGTTACCAGAAACGGAATAGGCAGAGTTGACCCTATAAGTTTTATTATTGCCGGAGTGAATCAGGATGGTTCTCACCAGGTATTTACCTGTCATATTCCCGGAGATAAAAAGAAAAACAGAGACAGTAAGGAAAGGGGACGCGAATACGGAGCAAGCTGGATTGGCCAGACAGATGTTGTTTCCCGGATAGTGCTGGGCTTTGACGGAAGGATTGGTAATTTGCCTTTTGTGGAACAAGCAAGCAAACAAACAGATAAGGATATAATTGGAAAGCAGCTGCGAAGCTTGGAATATGTTATCCAATGGGGAACGATGACTCTTCAGGATGCCATTGATTTCTGCACTTTAATGATTGAAACAACCTCAGCCATTCAGAGATTTTCAGATGGAATAAAGGCTAATCCCGGTGATCTGCCAGGGGTAGGAGGACCGGTAGAAATACTAACAATTACACCGGAAGAAGGATTTAAATGGGTACGCAAGAAGAAAATTATTGTTCATGACCATCTTAACATTGATTAAAAAAATTGTTTATGATATAAAAACATTTTTTATGTTAACTATTGGTTAGATAATATCAGGCAGTTCTTTAACTGCCTGCCGGAATGAATTGCCTCTGTCAAATTCATTTTGAAACATACCAAAACTGGTGGCAGAAGGGGATAGTAGGATATTAGTTCCAGGGACCGCTTTTTGATAAGTTATCCGGACCGCATCAGACAAGGAATTACAGGTCCGTATTTTATTTGCTAAACCAAGTTCATGCAGGTCTTTTAATATCATTTCCGATGCATCATACCGGGGATGTTTCAGAATAACCAGATATGAAATATTATCACTGTTTTTGATAGCTTGACACAGATGACTATATTTTAATTTTTTGTCTTTTCCGCCCAGAATCAGAATAATCGGTTTACTCGGGAAAGACTGGATTGCTGCTATTGTGGCCTCCGGAGTCGTTGCACAGGTATCATTATAAAAATTAATATTATTCAATGTCCTGATTTTCTCCAACCGGTCAGGAACACCGGTAAATGTTTGGATTCCCTCATTAATCTTATCTAAGGGAATATTCATGATATAAGAAACATTAGCAGCGGCCAGGGTATTGCTGATATTATGTTCTCCCGGAATAGGAATATCATTGATTCTACCAAATTCCACCGGCTTGTTTCTAAACTGAAAGAATAATTTGCCATCTTTCAGATAACTCCCCGGTGAAACCATTTTCTTTGTACTGAACCATAAAATCTCAGCAGATGTTTCATGAATAAGATTTTCTGTAACAGGGTTATCAAGGTTGGTAACCAGATAATCTGCTTTATCCAGATTTCTGCAGATTAATTTTTCCGAACAGGCATAATCATCAAAGCTGTCATACCGGTCCAGATGGTCAGGTAAGATATTGGTTAAAATTGCCACCTTCGGCTTACATTTTATTTGTTGAATGCCTTCCAACTGCCAGCTGGATATTTCCAGCAATACCAGTGTTTCCGGTTTAATTTCAGGCAAGACATCAAAAACGGAGATACCAATATTCCCGGCATGGACAATATCTTTTCCCGCATGACAAAAAATGTGGTAAATTAAATCCGTTACAGTACTTTTACCCTTTGTCCCTCCAACAGCGATAAGGTTTTGGGAAGGACAAATCCTTAAAAACAGAGATAAGTCAGTTTCAATAGGGATACCATTCTCCCGGGCAATTTGCAGATATTTGGAATGATGAGGAACACCTGGATTCTGAATAATCATATCCCGGCCAATAAAATCTTCTATCCGATGTCCGCCTAAAACATACTTAATATTATGATATTCCTTTAGTTCATCCAGGGACTTTTGCAGTTCTCTTTCTGTTTTCAGGTCGGTTACCAGCACCTCTGCTCCAGCTTCAGTCAAAAACCGGGCAACACCCAATCCTCCCCGATTCAAGCCCAGTCCCATTACAGTAATTTTTTTATTCTTTAAGTTTACTAATTCGTTCATACTTATTATTATAAAGGAAAATCATGGTTATAGAAATACTAACGCTGAAAAGAAATTATACTAAAAATATAAGTTTATCGTTTTTAGTTTTTTGTTTTTAGAAAAAATCAAGAACTCAGGATGTTTGGATTATTGGAATATTGCAATTTTGGCTCTTTATTAGGTTTTAAAGTTATACGATTTACCATATATGAATTTTTCACCCAATACGCACGACGCAATACTTATTTGTCATTGCGAGGAGCGCAGCGACGAAGCAATCTCATCCAATTATTCCCGCAAAAGATTAAACGATAAACATAAAATTGACTTATTAGTCTATTCGAAAAAGTCTTGACTATTTTCGACTACAGTAATAATATGGTTATGAAAGAAAGATTTATTTATCAGAAAATAAGTGGGAAAATTATCCTCTTATAAAAATTTAGTACTCTTGTCTGGTCCCAGGCAGAGCGGGAAACAACCCTGGCAAAAATTATTCCCGCAATTACACCAATAAAATATATTACAATTGGGATGACATTCCAAGTAAAAGAAAATTAATTCAGGACCCTTATTTTTTGAAAAATAGATAGAGTAGATAATCTCTATTCTGTAATTTTTGGATGGAGGATGTATGGATAATACAGTGAACTTGGAAAAATTATCTCATGTTTATGACCGATTTGCAAAGGAATATCAAATTCTTGGTAACTAGAAGGCGGTGAAGGATTTATACCAAAAGGCGGAGATTCTTTAGCCGGCAGATATTTAAAATTTCAGCTTTTGCCCTTTACTTATTCAGAAGCAACAACAAAAAGAAACAGTTTGAAGATTTTTATAATAACCCATTTCTTTTCAGGACGATGATAAAACTGATTATGATTTGTGGAAAGTTTTTTTGAGCTCAGTGGATTTCCGGAACCTTTATTAAAGGGGGAGATTTCTATCGGATTATGGTCAAAAACTATCAGCAGCAATTAATTCGGGAAGATATCAGGATCTCACCCAAATAAAAAAAATTAGATTCCTTTAGAGACTTTATTCTCTATTGCCAACGAAAATTGAAGCCCACTTTAAGCTCATTGCATAGAGGTTCAGGTTACCGTTGATAGCGTTAAAACCTGATAGAAGTGAGTTTGAAAATTATTATCTTGTATTTAGAATATCACCATGGACACATAAAATTTCTCGTGCGATTGGGGTGATAAAAATTATATCTTTTGATTATGTGCAAATAAATAACCCCGGTGCCCGTTTTGAGAATATGATTGCTTTAGAATTGTTCCGAGCAATATTAAAACTGGAATAATTTAGGATTAGAGATTTTTCCTTAAACTATATAAGAAATAAAGAGAAAGAAGAAGTAGATTTTCTTATCTGTGAAAAGAACAAGCCATTATTGCTAATTGAATGCAAATTGTCAGATGAAAATATTACAAATAGTTTAATAAAATTTCAAAATAGGCTTAATATTCCGCCATCCAACTGATAAATAAAAACATATTGGAAGAATTATTACTAATCAAAAAATAAAATACTAATTATTTCAGCTCCAAGATGGTTGTCTTACCATAGAAATTCTTTTAAATAATTCCTGCCATACAGTAGTCATAATCAAATGTTATAAATAGTTATTAGTTTTTGCTTTTAGATAAAATCAAGAATTCAGGGATGTTTGGATTATTGGAATATTGCAATTTTGGCTCTTTTATTAGGTTTTAAAGTTATAATGATTTACCATATATGAATTTTTCAAATCTAACACTAAATACGCACGACGCAATACTTATTTGTCATTGCGATAGCTTTTCTCCCTACCGTTGCACAGATACTTCTCTCCCGTAATTACGATTATCTCCCTGCCTTTGCACGGACATTCCCTCCCGTCATTGCTAGGTTTTATTTTTTTTGTTATTGCGAGCCAATTTTAATTATGAAGCAATCATCCACTTATAAAATAGTGGATTGAGTATGTAGTGTGAAATTTAAAAATAGCAATCATTATCAGTTTTCTTATTCACAAGCTTATCTTCCTCATCTTTTAACTGCTTCTTAATTCTCCTGATCCACTTTAATGATTCCCGTCAGGCATTTGTTTTTATCTTTTGATAGTAAAAACAAAAGGTGTCTATAATTGAAAAATAACACCCCGCTAAATTGATAATAGAATGATCTGATTAACCAGGATAATCAAATCACTTTCTTTATGCCAGAATAATCACCTATGGCCGAAGGAGTATTTGTGGCTTTAGGGGTTTGTTCAGGACAATAATTTTATCCGGGTTACTTACCATGAGCTGTTTTAGCAAAAAATAAAGTTGTCAATAATAAAGATTTGACCCCCTATTCCTTCTTATCCGGAATTATTAAATTTTTGGTCTTTTTATTGGATATATTTTGCTTTTTATTCATAATTGTTGAAATATGAATATTTATAAACTTTTTTATTTTAACATTAAAAATAAGTCCTCTCAAGTTTTAGTTTTTTCATGGTAATTGGCCTCACCTGTCAAGGCCTAACCCCAATCCCTCTATAGGAGGAAGAAATTCACCTACCAGGAATTATCTTATCTCAGTTGACAAAAGCTGCTAAAGGAGGCAAATGATTGAAAATTATTGTTTTACATAAAATTTACAGAAAATTGATTGTTGTTTTACTTTTCTTTGTTATTGTTTAACCAGTAGAAAATTAAAAAAGGAGGAATATTTTATGAAAATGAACAAAAAACATTCAGTTGGAATGGTGTCGATGTTGTTAATTGCTTCCTTGTTCTTGCTCGCTTCCTGTGGAGGTGGGGGATTATCCCAGGAGGAAGCAGATCAAATCAAGTCAAGCATCCAGAATATCAGGGATAGAATTTCTGAAATGGAAGGTAAATTAGAGGCACTCAAAGAAACAGATGAAGAAGAAATCCGAGAAACTGCTGAAACAACAGCTAGTGATGTTTTAGAGGAAATATCAGAAATATCTTCGAGATTAGCTGAAATCGAAGAACGTCTTGAAGAAGCCGAACCAGAAGAAATGCCGCAGGAAGGTGCTCCACCAGCTCAACCAGGACAGCCAGGACAACCAGCTATGCCACCAGGATAGTAAAAAATATGAAGTTCGGAGGTCTGAGCTTTCAGGCCTCCGAACTTCATCCATTAAATACTACTCTATAATAATTATATACAAAACGAAAATATAAAAAATCAGAAGGAGGACATTTTATTTTTATGATGTGTAAAAAATTGATACCTATTATGTGTGTATTGCTATTATTTGCCTCACCGATATGGGCTCAGGAAGTTTCTGAGGAAGAGGCAGCTCAGGAAGGACTTTCCTTTCAGGAATCCGCTCAACAGTCGGAGGAACAGATTGTTGCTGAAGTAAATGGTGAAAATATACATAGAGAAGAATTACAACAAAAAAGCAATCTTCAATTGATAAACCAGCAATTATTTCAAATAGATCAAAAATTTGCTCAATTCCTTAATTACTCAGAAGAGGGACAGGAATTCCTCGAAGCGTACAATAGGCATGTGCTAGATGATCTGATTAATGAGGTTCTGCTTAAACAGGAGGCCGAGAGAAGAGGGATAGAGGTTACTGAAGAAGATGAAGATTATTATTTTGAGCAACATATAAATTCCATAAAAGAGCAGCAGGGGCTTAGTGAAGAAGAGATATTGGAAGCACTGCAACGACAGCAGGTGGAATCACTAGATGAATACCAGGAGATCTTTGTGGAAAATAGTAATCTACTGGTTCAGAAACTAACTGAGGAAGTAGCTGCTGATATAGAGATAACTGATGAAATGGCTAGAGAAGTTTATGAGCAGAACAAAGGGCAATTTACCGATCAGGAAGGTAATGTTGCTTCGTTTGAAGATATCAAAGAACAGCTCAAAGCCCAGATTGTACAGCAGGAAGAAGCCAATTTATTAAATGATTTTACAAAAGAGTTAAGAGAAAAAGCTGAGATAGAAATATTATTCTGAAAATAAAATAGAAAAATAATAAAATAATGAGACAAAAAAATATTATGAGATACTGTTAATAGGTGTGAGCAGGAAAAAATCATATATTTTAGAAGATTAATTAACAGTATCTCATAAAAATACTTTAAGGCAACAATATAGTTTTCGACCTCATTAAATAATCAAATTTGACACATCAAAAAATATATGAAAAAATTTTGATTACGGTGTTCAAAATGCACAAATAAAACAATAAAATTCTCAGGAGGTGTTGAAAATTAGATTAAGAGAAAATTTAACGTTAATCAGTTTACTGGTATTATTGCTGATAATAGGGGCAGCTCCACTTAATGCTCAGGACAGTTTTAGTGATCTTCCCCTCGAAAACCTGGAGAACCCCACTGAAGTATCAGAACTACTAGCTAATTTCTCCAGACTGGAATTCAGATTTAGGGAATTTGAAAACGGAGACTTAACCCAAGAGACAGAGATAAAGTATCAATTTGTGGGAAAAGAAGAAGTTCAGGGTACCCAGGCCGATAAGGTTATCCTGAGAGGAAAAGGAATCGACTCTATAGACATTTGGCTTGACCAGGGCAAAATCGTACAGATAGAAGTAGACGGTGAGCGTATTCCGGCTCAGATGGCTGATATGATAAAAGAGGAAATGTTTCAAGCCATGTTTTTCCCCTTTTATTATGTAGATCACCTTAATCTGAAAACTTTGGAAGAAAAAGGAGTAACCCAGGTCAGTAAAAGCCGGGAAATGATAGGAGATACGGAAGTCGATATTATTAGGATAGAATTAGAAAAATTATACAATATCGAGATAGAGGAATTTGAACTTGAATCAGGAATCTTGAGGATTGCCGAATTTGAGGATTTTCTAATGATAGCCGGGTATGAAATAAAGACTATCGATAATGAGGAATTCAATTTTGAAGTTGAAATGGTAGAATTGCGCTAATTTCACCATTTCAATATTGATTATAAAGGGGAAAAAAATAGTAATATAAAATTAAATTCTATTATATAGAAAGATAAACTAATAAATAGGCTGGTATGTTATGTATAAAATTGCCAAAATAAGAACAATCAGAAAGTAATTTACGGTATTTTTTTAAAAAAACGGCATTAAGGAGGTAAAACATGAAAAAAATAAAATGTTTGTTTTGGTTTATTCTTATAATGATCTTAACAACTGCAATAACCATTACAGTAACAGCATCACCAAAAAAACTAATTGAACAGTCATTACAACATTTAGAACAACAGGATTACAATATGGCCACTGACTCACTGGAAGAAGCCTTGCTGTTAATCCACGAAAAGGCACAATTAGAGTTAGTGAATGTTCAATTCACCGAAGAGAAAGCAACAGGATTTGGCATGTACCAGAAACGCAAAGATGCAAAGTTTGCTCAGGGAGAAACATTTTATATTTATGCGGAACCTAAAAATTATTCTATAAAAGAAGATGAGCAAGGACTATTTGAAATTCATTTTAAGCAAGATCTTTATATTATGGATATGGAAGGGGATATTCTTTGGGGTCAGAAAGATTATCTGGACTTTCATGTTCTCTCTC
>JAGYIZ010000090.1 GCA_018402425.1 Candidatus Atribacteria bacterium
TATTGCCTTACTCCATTCTTGCAAAAATATATGCATATAATTACTTTTTACTGAAAACTGAAATCTGAAAACCCTCCTTCACTTATTCCACAGTATTTTACTGCATACTACATACTCGATACTATTTTAATTCCCACATTATTTTTACTAGATACCTCAATACGCAATAATCATTATTATTTGTCATTGCGAGAAATGATTTTATCATTTCGTGGCAATCTCCTTCAATTAAGCCCCCATCATTCCTGTATTCCTGTCTGAAAACTAATAACCCTCTTTCTGTCAATTATGCTAGTATAAGGGTATGGAATTACTTCGGTTATTTTCGGTCGCTCTCAATGAAAAAAACATATACGGTATACTCTTCTTAACTCGATACTATTTTATTTAAACATTGTTTTTTCTTTTTTCAGTCTTTTAATTTCATCTCTTAATAATGCTGCTTTTTCAAAATCCAGCTGCTTGGCTGCCTGGTTCATTTCATTTTTTAAAGATCTTAATAAGGTATTCAAACTACTTTTCGGCAAGTATTTTGCTTTGCCTTCACTTACTGAATAATTTTCCTCTTCCAAGTCAATCTCTTCGGAATAAATCAAATCATATATTGGTTTTTTAATTGTTTGTGGGATAATATTGTTTTTTCGATTATATTCTAACTGTATCTTTCTTCTGCGATTGGTTTCATTGATTGCCCTCTGCATAGAACCTGTTATTTCATTACAATACAATATAACCGTGCCATTAATATTTCTAGCAGCTCTACCCATCGTTTGTATCAGAGAAGTTTCTGATCTTAGAAAACCTTCTTTATCTGCATCTAGAATTGCCACTAGAGAGACTTCTGGCAAATCTAACCCTTCTCTCAATAAATTAACACCGACCAATACATCAAATTTACCTTCTCTAAGGCTTTTTAGAATCTTAATTCTTTCTATTGTACCAATTTCCGAATGGAGATACCTTACCTTGATAGCAATATTCTGCAGATAATCAGCTGTATCTTCAGCCATTCTTTTAGTCAAGGTAGTTACCAGTATTCTTTCTTTATTGGTAACTCTTTTTTTTATTTCTGCAATAAGGTCATCAATTTGAAACTCAGCCGGTCGTATTACAACCTCAGGATCTATCAATCCGGTTGGCCTTATAATCTGTTCTACGATTTGATAACTCTTATCTACTTCATACCGGGCAGGGGTCGCAGAAACAAACAAAACTTTTTTCATATATTTTTCAAATTCGTGAAAAACTAATGGCCTATTATCATAAGCCGAAGGTAGTCGGAATCCATATTTCACCAGGCTATCTTTTCTTGATTTGTCACCTGCATACATACCCCTTATCTGAGGTAAAGTTACATGGGATTCATCAATTAGTATAAAAAAAGGCTCAGGAAAATAATTCAACAGAGTAGCGGGTGGCTCACCTTCTTTTCTACCACTCAAGTGCCTGGAATAATTTTCGATACCGGTACAATATCCAAATTGGGATAACATCTCCAAATCATATTTTGTTCTTTGTTTTAATCTTTCTGCTTCCAGATACTTGTTATGCTTCTGAAAATAGGCCAACCTATCCTTTAATTCTATTCTAATTGATTTCATTGCTTCTTCTACCCGCCCATGAGTAGTAACAAAATGCTTCGCTGGATATATCGCTATTTTTTTTCTTTTTTGTATTTTATGCCCAGTTAACGGGTTAATTTCATGTATTGCTTCTACTATATCACCAAATAATTCGATTCGAAATGCATTTTCAGAGTACGCAGGGAACACTTCGATTACATCTCCCCTGACTCGAAAACGACTTCTCTGAAATTCAATATCATTCCTTTCATACTGAATATTTACTAATCTCTTAATAATATCACTTCTCTCATATTGCTGGTTTTCTTCCACCATTAAAACCAGCTGCGAGAAATCTGTTGGGGAACCTAATCCATATATGCAGGAAACACTGGAAACAATAATTACATCATTTCTTTCCAGTAAAGAAGCAGTAGCTGCTAATCTTAACTTATCAATTTCTTCATTTATTGAAGAATCTTTTTCAATATAAGTATCTGTCCGTGCAATATAGGCTTCAGGCTGATAATAATCATAATAACTCACAAAATAACCAACGGCATTATGAGGAAAGTAACGCTTGAACTCATTACACAGTTGTGCTGCCAGGGTCTTGTTATGGGAAATAACCAAAGTCGGCATCTGTAAGTTCTGAATGATATTAGCCATAGTAAATGTTTTACCCGATCCGGTAACACCCAATAAAGTCTGTATTTCTTTTCCTTTTTTATAACCATCACTTATTCTATTTATGGCTTCCGGCTGATCTCCTTGAGGAGGATAATCAGCAACTAATTGAAATTTTTTTTCAGACATAGCAAACCTTTACATTTTCTTTAGATAATCTAAATATTAGTTGAAGAGAAAAGTAAATCTTCCAAAAATAAATTATACCACAAATTATGAAATACTCAGATCGATAGTTTTAAAATGGGTGGCTTTAAATTTCAATCTTTTTAAAATTATGAAACCTTATCATAGAATTTAACTTGCTTATTAGATTGACTTATATCTAAATATTTAATTTGACTGCATATTATGTAGGAAATTGTTAAGCTCTCGCCAGAGCTGGAAAACCTGTTCTTTTGTCTGTTCAATAGAAAAACTATTATCAACCACATAATCTGCCAGATGGACCTTATCCTCTATAGGAATCTGGGCTCTAATTCTTTTGATTGCGTCATCTTTTGATAAGCCCTCTCTTTGAAGTAGTCTAGTCATCTGTTCTTTCTCGTTAATATAAACAACAATAATCTTATCCATCATATGTTCAATGTGTGCTTCAAAAAGTAATGGTGCATCGATAATGCAAATAACATCCCCGGTAGCTTGATTGCTTATCTGTTTTAATTGTTTCTTCATCACTTCAATTATTACAGGATGGGTTATTTGATTTAGCAAATTTAGTTTTTCTTGATTGGAAAAAACTATTTTTGCTAATTTTTTTCGATTAATTTCCTGATTATCCTTTAGAATTTCTACACCAAAATTTTGTACAATTTTTTTCCAGGCTTTTTGCTGTGGCTTTACAATATCCCGGGCAATTTCA
>JAGYIZ010000091.1 GCA_018402425.1 Candidatus Atribacteria bacterium
ATGACCATGGGGGTGAATGTCTCGAATAACTGTACCATGGTATTTAATCCACCCCTTACAGTTAAAATGATCATTCAGGCTAGCATAATTATTCTCCAACGCAGTAGCAATTGTAAAGATTTTAAATGTTGAACCGGGTTCATAATTATCTGTAATTGCGCGATTTTTCCAATAGTCTTCCGGTGATATTTGAAAACGATTAAGATTATAAGTAGGTTTTGTAGCCATACTAAGAATTTCTCCTGTTTTAGGACTAACCACTATAGCTACTGCCGATCTTGGATGATACTGCTGATAGGCTTTTTCCAATGCCTCTTCGGTAATATACTGGATAACTTCATCAATTGTTAATACAATTGAATTTCCGTCCTTAGAAGGTTGCGTCCTTTCCATGCTTAAGGGTATTTTTTCTCCCGATGCATCCCTTTCCATTACAACTAAGCCTGGTATACTTTTTAACTCATTATCAAAATGCATCTCAAGACCTTCCAGTCCCTGGTTATCAATGCCTACAAAACCAAGCAGGTTAGCAGCCAAAGAATCTTTAGGATAATATCTCGTGCTCTCAGTTACAAAATTAACCCCTTCTAATCCCATTTTTTGTATTTCATCATAATTATCTTGAGACAGTTTTCTTCGAATCCAGACAAAGTATTTTTCTTTTTCTAGCCTTGCTCTAACCTCGGAATATTTGGCATCTATTTTTTCTGAAAGAATTCTGGCAATTTCATCGGGATTATCAACCTTATAAGGCATGGCAAATAAAGATTTTGAATCAACATTGACAGCTAATTTTTTTAAATTCCGGTCAAAGATGAGTCCTCTTTTGCCTTCCAAAACATATGAAACAATATGCTCTCTTCTGGCAAGTTCATTTAGTTTACTGCCCTCTACAACTTGTATTTGAAATAGGCGGTAAATTAATGTTAAAAAAATAATAATAAAAGCAATGATTAATAGATGAACTCTTTTTCTTTTTTCAGTCAATAGAAACAAAATATTGTGCCTCGCCTGTTAAGATCTACAATCAATCATCTTATTGATTTTTAAATACTTGTAAACTAGCAAACTCTCTCAGGAAATTACCCGCCTCTAAATAATTTGACCCTTGTTCCTCCTCAGAAGGCTGGCTGGCAACCATGGCACTATTTATATTGGCAGGAAGCATGGCAATAAATTCTATCTTTTCCGGCCTACTCATTCCTAATTCCTGGGATGCTATTTTTTCAATCCTGGTTAATGAAGAAAGGCACCCAACTGAATATTCCAGCTGATAATTTTCTGCTAATAGCTGTTCTCTTTTTTGCTCAAGATCAATTGATTGGTAGCCTAATTTCATCAATACAATATTGCTGCATATATAACTAATAACTAACAGGCTAACTATAATAATAATGAATAGAAAAAGAGAGAATGATATTTTATGATTTTTCCCCTGAAATTGATTATTTTCTTCAATGAATATGATTTCTCTCATTTTTCGGACACTTCCTCTGGAAATATTTTTTCAGCAACTCTCATTTTAGCACTTCGAGCTCTGCGATTTTCTCTTATCTCATTCTCAGAAGGATAGATTGGCTTTTTTGATAATATCCTTACCCCATAAGCATTTAGCTTAAGATTATCCTTATTTGCCATTTCTTTAAAAGTATGTTTAGCAATTCTATCTTCCAAAGAATGATAAGAAATTATACAAATTCTTCCCTGCGGCTCTAACATTTTAACCGCCTCTTTTAATGCTCTTTTCAATGTATTCAGCTCATCATTTACTTCAATTCTTAAAGCTTGAAATACTCGAGTGGCCGGATGTATATGCCATCGATTTTTTTTATATCTGGCATAAACATCTGTAACCAACTTTGCCAGATGTTTGGTTGTTTCAATTTGTTTGTTTTTTCTTTCTTTAACAATCAACCTGGCAATTGACCGGGAAAAACGTTCTTCTCCGTATTTACTAAATATTTCCCACAATTCTTTTTCTGAATAAGTATTTACAATATAGCGGGCATCAAATTGTTTGCTCAGATCCATTCTCATATCTAAAAAATTATCTTCCAAAAAACTGAAGCCCCTTGGTTTATTGTCAACCTGATAGGAAGATAAGCCCAGATCAAACAATACTCCGGTAACTTGTTTATAGCCCAAATCCTGTAATAATATTTTTAAATCTGTAAAATTACTTTTTACTATAATCACTTTATCCTGATAATCTTTTAATTTTTCTCTGGCAAATTCTAAAGCCTCAATATCTTGATCCAAGCCAATAAGTAAGCCATCAGGATAAATCTCTTTAATTATTTCTTCTGAGTGACCACCCCCTCCTAAAGTACAGTCAAGATAAATTCCCTTTTTTTTGGTAATTAAATAGTTCAACACTTGCGAACACATCACCGGAGTGTGAAAATTTATCACGAGTCCTGTCCTTCTTTTTCATAGATACGTTCAGCAATATCTTCATAGGAATGTTCTGTTTCTTCTGCATATCCTTCCCATTTTGTTAAGTCCCATATTTCGATACGTTCAAAAACACCTATTATCATGACATTTTTGCTAATTTCTGCATAATCTCTTAAGTGTTTAGTAATAACTACTCTTCCCTGCTGATCAAAATGACTAACTAGTGCTCTGGAGGCTAATGTCCTTTTAAAGGCCCTAGCATCTTTTCTACCTAAAGGTAGTTCTTGAAGGTTATTAGCTAATTTCTTCCATTCTTCCATGGGATAAACAAAAAGACATTTATCCAATCCGAAAGTAATGATAAAAGTATCACCTAAATCTTCCCGAAAATTAGATGGCATAATTATTCTTCCCTTTTTATCCAAAGAATGTTCATATTGACCTAGGAACATCATATTTG
>JAGYIZ010000092.1 GCA_018402425.1 Candidatus Atribacteria bacterium
CGAGGGCTTCGAAAAGACTTTGGAAATAAGAGGAGTTGGTTATCGAGCGGATATTAAAGGAAAAGATCTTGAATTAAGCCTTGGTTATTCTCATCCGATTAAAGTAAAGGCACCTGAGGGAATTGAGTTTATAGTTGATAAACAAAAGACTATCAAGATCAAAGGTTCTGATAAACAATTAGTTGGAAAAATTGCAGCAGAGATAAGGAATTATCGAAAGCCAGAACCTTATAAGGGTAAAGGCATTAGATATGTTGATGAGCATGTAAGAAGAAAAGTTGGTAAAGCAGGAGCAACCGTCGGTAGTTAACAAAAAAAATAGTGAATTATTGACATGACCAGAAAGAGGGGTTCTTAATTTTATGAAAAACACAAAGGTATTATCTCGAATTAGAAGAAAAAAGGGTATTAGAAAAAGAATATTTGGCACTAGCGAAAAGCCAAGATTAACAGTATTTCGTAGTGCAAAGAATATTTATGCTCAGGCTATAGATGATGATGAGGGAAAGACCTTATTATCCTTATCAACCTTAAGCCCTGAAGTGAAAAATGAAATATCCTATGGTGGGAATATTAATGCAGCGGAAGTCACTGGTAAGCTTTTAAACAAAAAATTAAAAGAAAAAGGGGTTTCTCAAGTTGTTTTTGACCGAAATGGCTATTTATTTCATGGCAGAATCAAGTCATTAGCAGACCAAATTGAATTAAAGAAGAAAAAATAAATATTTTACCTATTTAAAACTAGTGTTATTTTAAAGTGATATATATAAATCTATAAATTAGATCCATTAATTGATAGGGAGAGGAGATGAGTACATGCAGATGGCTGCAAATGAAGAACAGGAATTTAAAGAAAGCGTTGTCTTTGTTAATAGAGTAAGTAAAGTGGTAAAAGGTGGCAGGAGATTTGGTTTTAGTGCTATGGTTGTTGTGGGTGATGGCAATGGTTCTGTAGGCATAGGTTATGGTAAAGCAAAGGATGTCTCGGATGCAATTAAGAAAGGTGTCACTAAGGCAAAGAAAGAAATGTATAAAATAAAAACAAGAAACAATACTATACCCCATGCTGTTACCGGAGTGCATAGTGGTGCAAAAGTTTTTTTGAGACCGGCGTCTCCAGGAACTGGCGTAATTGCCGGTGGAGCTGTAAGAGCTATAATTGAGGCTGCAGGAATTCAGGATATTCTTACTAAGTCTTTAGGAAGCGATAATAATTTAAATATTGTAAAAGCTACAATGGAAGCTTTGATAAGTCTAAAAAATGCCAGAGAAGTTGCTAGATTAAGAGGCATTCCTGTTGAGAGATTATATAGTTAATTGTAACTGAGGGGGAATAAAACTATGAAGTTAAATAACTTAGAGCTTAATCCAGGGTCAGTCCATGCTAAAAAACGGGTAGGTAGAGGCAATGCATCAGGAAATGGAACGACTGCTGGAAGAGGAATGAATGGCCAGAAGAGTAGATCTGGTTCAAAAACTAGGTCATATTTTGAAGGCGGACAAATGCCTTTAAGCCGCAGAGTGCCAAAGCGTGGATTTTGTAATATTTTTAAGAAAAAATATGCCATTATAAATATTGAAGATTTGAATAGATTCAATAATGATGAAACCATCACTCCTGAACGTTTATTGGAAGAAGGTATGATTAAAAAAGTAATGAATGGTATAAAAATATTGAGTCAAGGAAATATTAATAAAAAGTTAACAGTTAGAGCACACCGATTTAGCCAGGAAGCAATTAAGAAAATTGAAACAGCTGGTGGAAAGGTTGAGGTGATATAAGTGCTGGAACAATTGCGTAGTCTATTCAAAATACCTGATTTAAAAAGTCGTCTCCTTTTTACATTAGCTATGCTGATTGTTGTTAGATTGGGAAGCCATATACCTTTGCCTGGTATAGATAAGCAAGCTCTTGCTAATCTATTTGCCCAGGGTGGTATCCTTGGATTCTTCGATCTTTTTGCCGGTGGAGCATTGAGTCGTTTTTCGCTTTTTGCTCTTGGTATTATGCCCTATATTAATGCATCAATTATTATGTCATTACTACAATCAGTTGTTCCCTTATTTGAGCAATGGGCTAAGGAAGGTCAGGAAGGCAGAAGCAAGCTAAATCGAATTACTAGGTATGGAACAGTAGTGCTTGGTTTAATACAAGCTGTAGGAATTAGCGCATGGCTGGAAAGTTTACAAGTTTTAATGATTACCGGTTTATTGTTTAGGTTTTTATTAATTATAAGTTTAACTGCCGGTACATGTTTTTTAATGTGGCTAGGTGAACAGATTAGTGATTACGGGATAGGCAATGGTATATCAATAATTATATTTGCTGGTATTGTAGCGAGAATACCTACTGAAATTATTCAAACCTGGAATTTATTTAGAGTAGGGGAAGTTAGTATAATTTCAATAATTGCCCTTTTAGCAGTAGTTATTCTTGTTATAGCTGGTGTGGTAGCAATCCAACAAGGTCAAAGGCGTATCCCAGTACAGTACGCAAAGAGAGTTGTTGGACGCCGACTATATGGTGGACAAGGAACTCATATTCCATTAAGAGTGAATCAAGCTGGTGTTATCCCGATTATCTTTGCGTCAGCTATTCTCATATTTCCTGGAACAATTGCACAATTCTTTCAGGGTTCTGCATTTATGCAAAAAGTGTCTCAAGCTTTATCACCCGGGACACCTTTATATTTGACTCTATATGCTATATTGATTATTGTATTTACTTTTTTCTATACTGCCATTACCTTTAATCCACAAAATATGGCTGATAATATGAAAAAATATGGTGGGTTTATTCCTGGTATTAGACCTGGAAGACCAACTATTAATTATTTAGA
>JAGYIZ010000093.1 GCA_018402425.1 Candidatus Atribacteria bacterium
ATTCTATATTTGTATCTAAAAAGGAGATCTAGAAATGGTTGACATGAGTTATTTGGAAGACAAACCAATTGTCATTCTGGGGGGAGGTGCAACTGCTCGTGGTCATGCTGCCTGCGCTGCTCATCAGGGAAAAGAAGTCCGTCTCTATGAACTTCCGGAATTTTTTGATGGTTTGGGTTGCATCAAAGATAAAAAGCAAATCCGTTTAACTGGCTTACAGCAGAGTTTATATGGTTTTAAAAGAGAAGGATTGACAAAATTAAGTGTTGTTACAGATGATATTAAAGAAGCTGTGAGAGATGCAGGAATAATAATAATGAGTTTTCCTGCTGTTGGTAATAAGGCCTTCCTTGAAAAATTAATTCCGAATTTAGAAGATGGCATGGTTATTCATTTCACAACTGCTAATTTTGGTTCCCTGATTATGAAAAAGATGATGAGAGAAACGGGTTGTGATAAAAAAGTTATTATTGGTGAATGGAGCAGCCAACCCTATGGCATCAGAATCAGGAGTTTTGGCGGTCAGCAAATACCTGAGGTTAGCATAAATTATTGGGCTATTTCGTTAAGGGGATCGTCAATGCCTCTAACAGACCAAAAATCTTTTTTCGAATCAAAAAAATATATACCTTCTTTAGACTCTGTTGTCCATCCTGTAGAAGGGGATACAGTAGTTGATATTGCCTTTAGTAATGTGAATCCGGTCCTTCATGTTCCTGGGACCATTCTCGGAGTAGGAACCATGGAAAACTGGGGCTTGATTTATGGTTATGATAAATATGAATTTTCGATTTATTCACATGTTTATTGTCCTTCTATTTCAGAAGTGCAAAAAATGATGTATAAAGAAGTTTGTCAAATTGCCGAAGCAATTGGAGTGGGGATTCAACATTTTGAAGATGAAGAATTTTTTTCTCGCTCAAATATACTTGGTTCAGAACATATGGGCCCCAACTACGTAGTTCCCTTCAATGAACAATACAAACTGGCTTTGGGAACCGGTCCATTTACTATCTACAATCGCTATATTACCGAAGATGTTCCCATAGGTTGCCATCTTTATTATGAGTTGGCAAAGAAGTTTAATATCAAGGTACCCATCATTGAGTCCATGATTACACTTGCTTCTGTGATGACTAAGACAAATTATTGGGAAAGTGGCTTGACTCTAGAAGATTTGGGTATTGCAGATCTGAACAGAGCAGAACTTTTAACCTATCTTCGAGAGGGGCAATATCCAGAATAGAAAATTTTAAAGTAGAAATATAGACAGTTGTTTTTAGAACAATAATGGCTATTTCATAAATCAAGCACTTTTGCAATAAAGGGGGCAATCAATATTAATAAATATATTGCCAGACGAGTTAGTCAAATGTCTTATCCAAAAATTAGGGAGATTTTTGATCGTGCCAGTAAATATGAGGACATTATTAGTCTGGGAATTGGTGAGCCCGATTTTGATACAGATAGTACTATTATCAACAAAGCATTTGAATCGGTAATAGAAAAAAAATCTACCCACTATACTCCTGTGGCAGGATATCCGGAACTCCGGGAGGCTATTGCCCTTAAATATTGGAAAGAAAACAAAATAAAGGTTGACAAAGAAGAGGTTATCGTTACCCATGGAGCTCAACATGCTTTAATACTTGCCATGCTTACTTTATTGGATGCAGGGGATGAAATTCTGATACCGGATCCCTTTTATCCCAGTTATCCCACACAAGCCTTTCTAAGTGGTGCCATTCCAGTATTTATACCTACCTTGGAGAAAGAAGATTTCAAACTAAAAGCTGAAAATATTGAAAAAAATATTTCTGTAAAAAGCAAATTATTGATTTTAAATACACCCAACAATCCTACTGGAGCAGTTCTGGAAGAAGATGATCTCAAGAAAATATCTGAGATAGTAATTAAAAATAATCTGATGGTCATTGCAGATGAGGCATACGAGACTATGATTTATGATAATAAGAAACATTTTTGTATCGCAGGTATACCAGGAATGAAAGAAAGGACCATTACCATTAACAGCTTTTCTAAAAGATATGCTATGACCGGTTGGCGTATTGGTTACGCAATGGCTATTAAGGAAATTATCATCAATATGATGAAATTAGGCGGATATCATTTAAGTTGCCCCTGTGCAATATCACAACAAGCTGCACTTGCTGCATTGAGTAGTTCATCAAGTATTATAAAACAAATGAATGTTGAATATAATGATAGAAGAAACTTTTTTGTACAGGAACTAAACAAAATCAAAGGTGTTTCCTGTGTTAAGCCGGAAGGAGCTTTTTATATCTTTGCTAATATTAAAGATACCGGAAGGAACTCTGAGCAGTTCTATGATGAATTATTAACCAAAGCAAAGGTAGTTGTTATTCCCGGCTCTGCTTTTGGGAGCCAGGGGGAAGGGTATATCAGAATTGCCTATACTTTACCAATCGATAAATTACAAGAAGCCATAAATAGGATAAAAATGGTATTCGATACATAATAGTTATTTTTTTAATAATCTTGCTCGATAGAATAAATTAAAAGATTATCCGGCAGGGCTTATTTAACCATAAAAAACCACCTTCTAA
>JAGYIZ010000094.1 GCA_018402425.1 Candidatus Atribacteria bacterium
TTTTTATTTTGGCAACATTATGTTGAAAAATGATATTGAAACACTATTAAAATTTATTGAAAACAATACTCCAAATCAATGATTGTTTTTTTTCTTCCTAATTTACAAGTTGGTGGTGCCGAAAGGGTTATGGTAAACCTTTTAATAGCATATCATCAAAAATATCCGTCTTCAGAAATAATGCTATTGCTGGGTGAAAAGAGAGGTGATTTTTTAGATGAGATTCCACCTTCTATTCCAATACAAATCCTGAATAAAAGAAGAGGCCTTACCGCTATATTCCCTTTTATCAAATTTTGCAAAAAATTTAAACCAGATATCGTTTTCAGTACACTAGGATCGAGTGTGACAACCAGTTTAGCTAAACCTTTTATTTCTAAAAAGATAACTATTATAAATAGGGTAGGGAATACAATAGGTGCAGAAAAATACTTATATACCAACCTTTTTAAAAGAAGAGGTTATATTTTTGCAAATCAGTTAATCGCAAAATATTCAAATCACCTAATATTTCAATGTGAGTATATGGCGAAAGACTATATAAATGAAACAAAAGTTGTTCCTATTTCATATTCTGTTATATACAATCCGGTTAAAGTAGAACATATCTCTAAAAAGGCAGAAGAAAATATATCACAATTCTTTAATTTGATTGCCGTGGGAAGGCTACAGGCTCAAAAAGATTACAGCACTTTATTAAAGGCGTGTGCGCATTTAAAAAGTAACAATATACTTTTTAATTTGGCTATACTTGGGGAGGGAGAGCTTAGAAAAAATCTTGAAATTGAAATTGAAAATCTTGAAATTTCAAAGGAGGTAAAATTAATGGGCTATGTCAAGAACCCCTACCCATATATTAAGAACGCAGATTATTTAGTCTCATCATCACTTTTTGAAGGGTTCTCCAATGTTATCATCGAGGCTTTGTGTCTAGGAACTCCTGTAATTTCGACAGATTGTCCCGGTGGAAATGCTGAGACCTTAGAAAAAGATTTTAACGGCTATCTTTGTAAAGTTGGTGATGCAGAAGATATGGCAGAAATTATCAATAAAGCACTTAATGAAAGAGATTCATTAAATAGTGATTTAATAGCCGAGAAAGCAAAAGAACGATATGCTGAAGATGTAATCTTTAAAGCTTATGACAACATTTTATCTAAAAACTCAAAGTGAAAATTCTTTATTTAACAAAATATTCAAGGGAAGGTGCCAGCAGTAGGTTGCGCAGCTATCAGTATATCCCTTATCTCATAGATCAGGGGATTAAGATTACAGTATCATCTTTATTTGACGAAGGCTATTTAAAAAAGGTTTACAAAGGTAAAAAACCTTATCTTTCAGTGCTTAAAGCATATATAAAACGTTTTTTTAAACTTTTTAGTTTGCCCGCTTATGATCTTCTTGTCATAGAATATGAATTATTTCCTTATTTCCCGGCCTGGTTTGAGAGGATCATTTCATATTTTAGAATACCCTATATAGTGGATTATGATGATGCTATATTTCATAACTATGACAGGCATTCCAATTTTTTGATAAGAAGAACTTTGAAAGATAAAATAGACAAGGTGATGCTTTACAGTAGCTATGTTATAGCCGGTAATTCTTATTTGGCTGAGAGAGCAGCAAAGGCTGGGGCAAAATCAATTCAGATAATCCCTACAGTAATTGATATTAGTCGTTACAACCTGAAGGGAACTATAGGGAAGAAATCAGATAAAATTATTATTGGTTGGGTAGGCTCTCCCTCAACTTTTTTCCATGTTCAAAAAATTTCTAGGGTTTTAAAAGAAATTACAGAGAAATTTGATGTGGAAGTTCAGATTGTGGGTGCTACAGGAGACCTGGGTTTTACTGAGAATGTAAAGTTTATCCCCTGGGCAGAAGAAACAGAAGTAGATATTATTTCCAATTTTGATATCGGGATTATGCCCCTCCAAGATATAGTTTGGGCAAAAGGAAAATGTTCATATAAATTAATTCAGTATATGGGATGTAAACTTCCGGTTATCTCTTCTTCTGTTGGAATGAATAAAGAGGTTGTCAGTGATGGTATTAACGGATTTCTGGCTGACACACATGATCAATGGTATGATGGGTTTTACAAATATATTAAAGACCCGGTTCTGAGAAAACAGCATGGGCAGGCAGGTTTTGAATTGGTAAAATACAATTTTAACCTCTCACTCGCTAGTGATACAATGGCCTCTATTATTAAAAACTTGAAATAATGGATTTTTTATATACTCCCCTTATTATCTTTTTCGGTTTTGTTTTTATTAGGTTCTTTAGATACCGGTTACCTAAAAAGGATATTTCAATTTTAAATAAATTATGGGTATTTCATTTAATGCTAACCATAGCATTCTATTTTTTCACTAGAGATGGAGGGGGGGATGCTTGGAAATATTGGCTTGTCTCAAATCAGATGAGTGCTTCAGATTTTTGGTTTTACCTTATAGCAGATAAAGGCACCTATTTTATATATGCGTTTAACTTTTTATTTGCCGGGGTTTTAGGGATGGGCTTTTTTGCAAATACACTTTTATTCTCTTTCTTTGG
>JAGYIZ010000095.1 GCA_018402425.1 Candidatus Atribacteria bacterium
ACAGGTTTTAAAAATGTAAGTAGCTGATTATGAGTGCCTTGTGTTTATTTTAAAAGCATAACAAACTGATAATCAGTTATATTTTTGTTCCAAACTAATCAACTCAAAAAAGGCAACTTGGCATTATACAATAGACAATGAAGGTGACTGTTGTTTTATTACTCGCTTTCAATTGTCGGCGGGCATTTTATATAACCTAACGCCAACTTTTGGGTATTTTCAACTTGTCCGAGAAAATCATTACTTCACTTCCTCTACCAGCATATCCGGCACTATAATTTATGTCGAAAAATGTTTGCTGAAACGCTTTGTACAACCCCCGGATATACTCCATATTATCATATGTTATGAGCCAATCTATTGATTCAATCTTTTCTATTATTGAAGCAATTATTTGATGGTCACTTTCTTTATAATAATTAAGATAAAGGTCTTTACCTTTTACAAAGTATGGTGGGTCTAGAAAAAGTAAAGTTTTTCCACCTTTTACCTCTTTAACGTTACTTAATAAATCAGAGGCATCTTCATTAGTTACCTCTATCCTGTCCTTGTAAAGAGCAATTTTATTTATCCGACTCAGCAACTCCTTTTTGTTATAACGCGCATCTATTTTCCACTTGCCATCTTGATTTTTACCGCCAATAATCCCTGCTTTAAGAATTCCGGATCTATTAGTTCGATTCAAATAAAAAGTTGCAAAACCTAATTCAATTGAGTCATAATCATCAGCATTAGAATAAATCGCTTTTTGTTTGTACCATTCTTCGACATTTATGGGTGTATCAGCGATTAGCTTAGATAGTTTTTCATTTTCATTAATTACAGAATGCCAAAAAGAGTATACCGCCCTATCCTTATCATTTATTATTATACTGGACACATACTCATTTAGCAATAACAGTAAAGCTAAAGAAGCCCCACCAGCATATGGCTCAATATACCTGCAGTCATAAAGGTTGTTTTCGGAAAATACTTCTTTAATCTTTTCGAATATTTTGCCTTTACCGCCTGGATAACGCAAGGGCGAGTAGTTCATATCACTTAATGTTTTTCCATAAAATAACCATAAAATCTTGGATATTGTCCCAACTGATCGCTAAGTTATCGGAAGTTGGTGAGAATCTGTTATTATGAACATAAGCATGCCATGTATCTATGCCTAATAAATCATCAGAGTTCTTTACTGCTGATCTTATACCCTTACAAATGGTTTTGTCTGCTTGTTTTTTCTGATCTAAATGCTGAGCTACCTTAAGTACCTTTTGCATCAGATTTTCTCCAGATTTAGCAGCTGACACTGAACTTACAAGGCCATTATCTTCTAAATAACTATCAACACTTAACTCGACAAAAACTCTAAAAAGGACAGCGGTAGAATTTGGAAATTTAATTAAGTCAATTTTTTGAAGCTCTTGGTATATTCTATTAATCTTTGGGTTGCCAATGCTAATTGTACAACTTGAAGGTATAAGCTTCTTCCTAATTATTGGTTGTCTTCTAGGACGCGGTGTTGTTTTTGCTGGAGAGTTTTGGGTTGCGCCGAGCGTCCATGTTTTTGATGACTTTGTGCTTTTATTAGGTAGGTAATCAGAATTGAGTGATGAGATATATCTTTTTCTATCTTCTTTTCGATAAATTTCAGCTACCTTAAAATCAGGCTTTAACAAATCACTAACTACCTTTGATAAGCCCCTTACTACTTCTTTCTCTTCGATCTCCGACTCCAAATTTCCATCGTTTACTGTAATTCCTAATGCATCTCTAACATCAGGGTCATTCAATAATCGTATTAAATTTGTAGGCTTAACTCCGCCAACATTCTCTTTTATATCAGTCGGTGTATGTTCAGATTTTTTCAATAAGTCTATAACTTGTAAAACTACAGATGAAGTGCCATCGACTTTTTCTTCAAACCTTCTTTTCTGAATAGAATCCCATTCTTCAGTTCCGATACCCGAAGCACCTGGATCATGCTTGATTTTAATCCATATGTCGGCCTGTGTAGAGTCCTCATAAACTTGACATTCTACTTTATTAATAAGCTTGCCCTTATTGGCTTCACTAAGTGCTTTGAATTTTTTTCTTAAAGTAGGAAAATCGCTCTCATCAATTAAGTCCGGATTAATCAGAAGTTTTAGTACTACCGTTCTGCGATTCCCTTCTAAAACTGTATATCTATCTGCATTATCTGCAGTTGGTGAAACAAGAATTTTATCAAAAGGATTAAGTCCATATTGTAATATATGCGCTGCTAAATTGTATAATTTTTCCTTTTGCTTAAATATCATTATACTTATCGCTTCCTTTTGATTTTCTACAGGTTCGAAGCGATAATTCTCAGGATTAACCAATAATTGGGAAAGATTGATTTCTTTTAACTTTGTCATATAGATGTGCTTTCTGGGTAAAAACAGGTAGAGCCACAAATATAATGTAAATGATTTCAAATAGTAAATTGATTTCTTTTAATAGCTTTATTA
>JAGYIZ010000096.1 GCA_018402425.1 Candidatus Atribacteria bacterium
GGTCATAACGATAGACACTATGTCCCAAACCTTCTAAGATATCTGCAAGACTGCCACCGGTAACACCGCAACCCACTATCCCCAGTTCCAACTGTTTATAATTCTTACGCATCGAATGATTCTCCTAAACTGTTTATTTCTGATTTTTCAGCTTGTAGCCTCTTTATGTCTTCTTCTGCATTGCTGACAAGCGGATTCTGTCTGACTGCTTCCTCCTGGCTCATAATAGAATCACCGCCCCTTGCCAGTGATAAAGCCCTTACCTTTTCTGTTATGTCATCAGGTAGTATGCTGCCGATGCCGAAATTGACAGATACATCCAGTTCCTCAAAGCTTTTCTTTTGGCTTATATCGTGTATTGCCAGAATGGCTTTTAATAAGTTGACCCTTCTGGCTATGCCTTCACCAAATATTTCCTCTTTGTCTTTTGCCTTTAAAATGGAGTCCAGGAATAAAAACTTTAAAGATTCTCCGGATGTTTTGGTAAGTCCCTTAACGTTACTGAATGATAAATCAGGGGTAGAGGTCATTGAATAAATTATGTCTTTTAGGATGTCGTATTCCTGTTTAACTGATTCCGGAGCTTGATCCCATGTTAGATAGTCTGCATCGCCGTAGTCTCTTTTTCCTGTTGCCGGATCTACTTCCCCTTTAAACCTCAACAGCTTGCCTACTTCTTCTTTGTCAGGTGCGTTTTGAACAACGCCTTTTATCTTCAGCATCGGAGATCCGAAATAATCATTCGTATCTGCAAACTTGGATATCAGCATTTCAGCCCTGTCTATTTCTGTCTGTACATCAGCCCATTCAGGTTTTTCCTGCTCATAGTAGATTACCGGTATCTTTTCAAACAGGTTTTCTTCTTGTGTTATTTCCCATGATTCTTTTTTAACTCCGTAGATTATCTTATCCGCTGTATAAATATCTGTATGCTCGTAAGATTGACCGCTGATATCTTCAAGCTTGTACCTGCGGGTAAATGCGTCCATATCGCCGTTTTCGTTAAAGTGGGCATAGATGTCGTCTCCATTTTTCTTTGACAGTAGAGATACTTTAAGATGTTTATTGTTCTCGGCATCAAAAACCGTATACCACAGCTCAGCTACTTTAGTTTCTACAAATAGCCGTCTTGCCAGCTTCTTATCGAAAAACTTCATTTTATTCTTTTGCCATGTATCTACCAGTAAATCAAAAGCATTCTGGTATGACCCCTCTTTATTGTTCAGCACCAGCTTAACAGGTTCACCAAACAGGAAAGCCACCGCCATATTGACAATCTTTTTCTGGAACTGTATCACCAGCTTGGACTGTTCAATTTTTTTTGTTGCCGTACCCTTGCCGATTACTTTTACCGGTCTCTGCAGTATTACATGGTCTCCGGTAAATTCCTTTTCAGCTTTTTCAACATCTATATCCTCTTTACTCTTGCATAATATGTCAGTCAGCTTATTGAAGTCATCACCGTATTTGTCCAATATCTCCTGTATCTTCATAACATCTTCCCCTTCCGTACATAAACCATAAATAAAAAAGAGCCAGCAACAGAAGCTATAAAAAACTTCTAATTTACTGGCTCTCTATTGGAGCTCGTCAATATTTAATTTTCCTAATTATAGCACTCAAAGACTGTTTTGACAATAATTTAAAATATACCCAGTTCAGCAGCCGTTAAATTTTCTTCATCTTCCAAATTTTCAAAAATCCTATCGCTTAATGAATATCGGATGGAGTCAATAAAATGATTGTCCTTGTCTAAAGGCTCATTAATCGGGTCTCCATACTTATCCTTTTTCCACTGGTATAGCTGAAATTCATTGATAGCATTCTGGCATTTACGGTCTATTATAATTTCAAACTGCTTTAGATACTGTATCCCAAAGTTTACGCTACCTGGACCTTTTTTGGCTGCAATAGCCTCTATACCGTATCCCCTTAATTCTGCAATGGATTTAGGCTCATTGTCGCACCTGATTATATTTTTGCCGATTACCGGTTTTAGCATTGAAGCTATAACATTATTGGTCAGTCCCTTTTCATAGATTATCTCATCTGTTATAAACAACTGCTTACCCTTTATGGCCTGTCTACCTGCTGCAGTCGGATCGTTACTGTACCCGAAGTCAAGGCCGTGATAGAAAGTTCCAAACTGTTTCTTGATTTTAGATAAGTCTTCCACCTTCCAGTTAGTAAAGACTAAATCACCCAGTACGCCCCAGTTTCCCTTGGTGTAGACTGCATAATAATAAGGGTCTTTTTCATTTTCCAGTTCGTCTCGGTCTTCCTGTTCTAAGAATGAATTGTCAAAGTGGGTAGTCTTTAGGATTAACAGTCTTTCATCTCTGTACTCGTTTTTGTCTTCACTCCATTTGTCCTTAAAGTATTCGCTGTATATCCAGTGGTTTCTCATGATGGGATTGAATGTCAGGGTAATTCGTTTAGGCACTCCAGCCCAACCCCTTAACCGCTTCTGCAGCTGCTTA
>JAGYIZ010000097.1 GCA_018402425.1 Candidatus Atribacteria bacterium
TCCTTGCTGTTGAATTTCTAAATCTAAATACATTATTCTCTCCTTTCCTCATCTATTAAGCGTTATACAATGCCATTGGCGCACCGCTAACCTGGCCCTCAAACGATGTTTTAGCCATGCCACAGCGATCCGCAGTTATGGCAAAAGCCCTTGTCATAAGAATATGACCACTTGTGCCAACGCTTATCCAGCTTGTGTTATTAATCCAGAACCTAATACCACTTGTAGTATTATTATCAAATTTAAAAGCGTTGCTTATCGCACTAACAAGTGTATTCTGCTCTGGACAGGTCGGATCATACGCCACATCACTTAATGTTATCGTTCCGCCATCAGCACAGCCGAATTCATAGGTAGTAAAATCAACACCAAATTCACCTGTCTCAACTGTACTTCTGGTTATGCCTGAAAGACTATAATTTCCAGCACCTAAAACTTTACTGGTTGGCCCTAAAGTTACTTTCATAAAAGTTCCTGAAAGGGTGGTTGCTCTATCTGCCATTTTATAAACCTCCTCTAATTAATTAATGGATTTTTCCATTACCTTTAATTGTTTGCCAAAAGCCCTATCCAAATCCTTAAACCTCATTTCCTTTAGTTTGTTATAAAGTCTGTTTGTATTTTTGTTTACCGACATGGTTGTTAGATGTTCAACCTCAACGGCTGTATCCACATAAATTTTATATCCAGCTTTTTTTGCATCTAAACAAAAACCTATGTCTTCACCCATCGTTGTACCGTTTTCCTGTTTACGAAATTTAAACCAAGGATAAGGCAGTTTTTTAAATACTTGCATATCAATCAAAACACACGCCCCGCCTGTAGCATCGACTTCTACCAGATCACCATACTTAAAATCCGTTATATCTTCCCAACCCATATCTGATTGTTTCAACATTATGGGGTCAAAAGGTGGATACCGCCTATGAACAACAGCACCAACCACAGGTACGTTATGTGATAATAATCTTGTTACCGTATCAACCGGATAAACTTGGTCTGTATCCAGCATCAATAATTTATTTGCCCCTGCAGCCTGCGCTTTTTGTACAATGTCATTCCGCAGGGCATCAATCCCGCCGTTGTCTGCATGAATCAAAACAAAATCCGGCCTCTCCATCATAAGCAGACTATAAACAAAACTGATAGGAACGTGCGGGAAACTGCAAGGTATTCCTATCGCTAACTTTAAATTATTTATCGACCTCAACTTTCCTCTCCTGTCTTATCGGTTTTCTTTCTCCCTCTTTTGGTTTATGAGCAATACAACACAAATCTTCCCACGGTTGCGATTCCTTATTTATCGTGCAAGAATCCACAATAAAACCAGCCGCTTCCATGTATCCCCTCATTTCCTTTTCACTCAAGTTTCCATGCCAAGGAAGATCACGCTCCGGCCCTGCACTCGGTGCTATGATACAGATAGGCGCACCAGGCTTCATAACATCAAATACCTTTGACAATAGGTATGACCTATTTTCAACATGCTCGAATGTCTGCCCTGAAATCACAGCATCAATATCATGCAAATAATGCCATGCAGTAGAATCAAAAATAATATCTACTCCAGGGCCATACCGAATATCTACACCTATATATTTGCTCTTAGGGCTATCAAAAAAAGTCTTATAGCTTCCGTTGACATCATAAGCCCCTATATCAAGTACAACCTTGTTCTCTCTGAGGTCATTATCCTTGACAAATTTTCTCATTGTTTCCATTGACGTTCCGTGCATAATTTCTCCTTTCGTTTACTTAACGGCTTCAGCTACTACATACAGATGAAAAACTCGTTCTCCTGCCTGTACCCTGCTAATGCTTTTGGTTTTAAAATTAGCCTTGACCCTATAAAATTTTCTAATGTCCGGGTCTGTATAGTAATACCAGCTATTTTCTACCCAGAAACTAACATGAGTAGGATCTTGATATGCCCCCTGTCCATATTCCGCATCAGGTGTCAGACTTCTAAAAATGCCACCCGGTTTTAAAACTCTCCATATTTCATTCATAACATCAATTGTTTTTCCTATTGGAATATGTTCTAAAAAGTCATGGGCCCTTACCAGGTCAACTGAAGAATCTTCATATGGTAAACCCTTTATTACATCACAAACGAGATCAGGCTCTAAATCCTCTCTGTAGTCAATATTCACATAGCCTTCCAGTTTAGCTGTACCACAGCCAAGATTGAGATTAAGTCCTTCTTTTACCGCAAAGCTATCTGTGGTATCAACAGATTGATATTTCCAAAAATCTTTACCCCACTTCTCAGCTATATGCTCATCGTTGCGTTTTGTGATCTCATCATAATTGACTTTTTTTTCTTCTTCTAAATCCTTGAATGTTACTGAACCCTCGTGATGAACATAAACATCATGTGCTATGCCAATTTTATAATTCTTCTCCC
>JAGYIZ010000098.1 GCA_018402425.1 Candidatus Atribacteria bacterium
TGTAATCTGGGGAGTCATGCTTACCTATGTTTTTGGAAAAAGCGATATTTTTTCTGTTGAAATTAGCGAATATTTGTTAGTATTGATTTGCTTTTTTTCCATAGCATTTGTTCAAAAAGAGGATAAACATGTCAAGGTAGATATTGTAACAGAGAAATTTTCTCTAAAAAAACGACAGATATTGGAAATCTTTACCTCATTTTTATGCTTGATTTTTTGTATTATTGTCGGTTGGAAAGCTGCTACTGTTTCAATTATGAACTTTCAGAGAAATTTTTACTCAACTTCATTAATAAGCTTTCCTATGTGGATTCCATATATGATTATATCTTATGGTTTTATGATGTTAACATTGCAATTTCTTGTTAACATTTATAATCTTATTGTCAAATTAACAGTGTCAAAGAATTCAGAGTAAAAAATATGTCAAAAGGAGCATTATAAGCTTATGGATCCCATTGTTATCGCAATCTTAGTTATTGCAGTATTTTTATTACTTCTTCTAATGGGTGTACCTGTTTTTGCTTCATTGGGCTTATCAGGAATGTTTGGTATTCTTCTTCTGCGTGGTCCAAGTGGATTACAGGCAATTCCAACAATTATGTATGATAAGATTAGAAGCTTTATTCTTGTAGCTGTTCCCTTATTTATTATGATGGGGCAGGTTATATTTCACAGCGGTATCGGAGAAGAATTGTACACTCTCGGGAATCGCTGGTTAAACAGGCTTCCAGGCGGGTTAGCCATGGCAAGTGTTTTTGCCTGTACAGTATTTGCAGCTATGAGTGGTGTAAGTATTGCAGGTGCAGCAACAGTAGGGGCATTCGCTATTCCGGAAATGATGAAAAGGGGATATGACAAAAGCCTGGCTTCCGGTTCTGTAGCTGCTGCAGGCGCTCTGGCATTACTTATTCCACCTAGTGTAGGATTTATTGTATATGGGGAAGTAGCAGACGAATCTGTAGGAATGTTATTTATAGGTGGGATTATTCCGGGATTAGTATTGTCATTTATGATGATAGCCTATATTGGTATCTATACCTGGTTGAAACCCGAATTAGCTCCCAAATCTGAAGAAACTATTACTTGGAATCTAAGAATTAAATCATTATTAAAAGTTTGGCCAAGCATAGTGCTTATTCTTGCAGTTTTGGGAAGCATATATATGGGTCTGGCCACACCAACACAATCTGCAGCCATAGGGTTCCTGGTTAGTTTGATTCTAGCTCGTTTTATCTATAAAAAAATGAACTGGGCTATATTTAAAAAGATTGTACGTAATTCCATGCTTACTTCAGGAATGATCTTGTTAATTTTTGTATGTGCCATGTTTTTTGGATATGTGCTAACTTTCTTAAGAGTTCCTCAATATATAATGGAATTTATAGCTAACTCGGGATGGCCTGATTGGTTAGCCCTGGCGGCAATTATGTTATTACTTTTCATCTTGGGAATGTTTGTAGATGTAGTATCGGTTATTACAATAGGTGCACCTCTTTTAATTCCAACTGTTCAGATGCTGGGTTACAGCACTTTATGGTTTGGAATAATTATGGGTATAACCCTCGAAATGGCAGTTATTACACCGCCTGTAGGCCTAAATTTGTATACAATTAAAGGAGTATCTCCACCGGAAGTATCATTGAGCGACATTGTTAGAGGTGTTATTCCATTTGTAATTTTGGAAATTATTGCACTAATTATTTTTATTAGTTTCCCGAATTTATGTTTATGGTTACCTTCAACTATGCAGTAATAAATAAATATTACAATAGGAAGGAGTGATAAGGGGAGTCAAAGTATAATTTAAACATAATTTACTAAAAATGTGTTTATTGAGAAAAGTTAGTATTATAAAAAAACTACTTTATTAAAAGGGGAAAAATGATGAAGAAATTTTTAGTCCTATTATCTTGTATATTACTGGGTCTGTTTTTGATAACTACGAGCAGTGTTGCGGTTGAGAGATTTGTATTTTCGACAATGTTTCCTACCTCATATACTTATCTTTTAGAGCCAGCTGAAGATTTTTGTGAGAAAGTTGAAGAATTATCAGGTGGTGAAATAGAATTTGATTTCTACCATTCTGCACAATTATATGGTGGGAAAGAAGAGTTTGCCGCTGTAAGCAGAGGCGAAATTGATCTGAGTATACCTCATGATACTTATCATACAGGTGAGGTTCCGGAATTAGGTATTACCAGTTTGCCATTCCTATTTGATGACCTTGATCAAGCGATGTACATGTTAGATCTCGGCTTAAAGGATATGATAGCTCCAATATTAGAAGAAAAACAAAATTGCATTCTATTAGGATGGGCAGCCGTAGATCCTTATCAATTATATTCTAAGGATCCCATCAACACAATAGAGGACGTAAAAGGCAAGGTGTGGGCTATTTCAGGAA
>JAGYIZ010000099.1 GCA_018402425.1 Candidatus Atribacteria bacterium
ATTCAAAGTGTATCTCAATTTTTAAATAATTATTTAAACTAAAACCGGCAAACTAACAACCAAATAAAAAAGGAAGGAAAGATGAATAAAAAATTACCTACTATCAATCAATGGAAAGAATTATACAAAACTGCAATAAAATTTCAGAGAATGGAGTGCTGGAACTGGATGTGGGATACTGATTTATTTGGCGTTCAGAACCCCGAAAATGCAAAGATAGGATACTGTTGTATCATGGGAGGAGCAGGTGAACACTTTGCCCTGGCGGTGTATTTAGGAAGCGAGGGATTATATAGCTACTTAGAGCTTCAATCGGAAAAAGACTATCCGTCCCTTGATGATATACTCAGTCATCAAAACTTATTAATGGCTTCATTTGAAGAAAAATCTTTTTTACAGAAAGAAGATTTTCAGGTTATTCAAAAAATTGGTCTAAAAGTAAATAATTCTCATCTATGGCCATTATTCCGAAGTTATCAACCTGGCTATCACCCGTGGTTTTTAACTGCTGCAGAGGCAAACTATTTGACCTTATGCCTTGATCAGGCAATGGAAGTGGCAATCCGTTTTAAGCAAGACCCAAATCTTCTCACCCCACGTACCAGCAATCATTACTTAGTTCGAGTTCCAAAAAAAGAAGGGACAGGTTTTACCTGGAAAGACCTATGGATAGAACCATTACCTTTAGCAAAAAACGAGATTATTCTAAAATCGCTTGATAAGGAATTACTAAACCAGATAAATAGAAGACATTTACCTCATCAAGGTACCTGGGAAGCTGATTTCTTTTATTATCCAAGGGCAGTCCAGGATAAAGGAGAGAGACCATATTATCCCTATGTATTTTTTTGGGTAGATCATCATTCAGGTTTTATTTTAGATCATCATTTAGCAAAACCTGATCAATGTTTTATAGAATTTCAACAACAATTTTATAAAATTGCTATGAACATGAAGACCCTGCCACAGGAAATATTCGTAAAAAAAGAAGAAACATATAGGCTCATTAAACCCATTGCTTCAGAATTAAAAATCAATCTCCGTATGGTAAAAAGTTTGAAAATGTTGGATTCAGCAAAAGCTAGTATGGTTAAATTCCTCAATGACGAAGAAGGATAGGCCTTAAAATTTCCCGGAGAATGACATAACGAAAGGAATGATATTGAATGACTCAATTAACGAAATACATCATAGCACTGACAAACCTTTATGGCATAGTCCATAAGGACAAAGTTATAGAAATCTATAATAACCAGAACACTGAGAAGATTAGCCATGAAGATATAGAGACTTATTTTCAAAATCCACCCCAAGTCCTGGAAGACAATTTTACTGAAATTTACGAAGATTATTTTACTAAAGAATCCATTATTGTAAATGATAGAATTGATGAACTAATGGCAGAGAAAGCCGATAAGCCATACTACATTCCAGAGCAAGAAGAATTACTCAAATATGTGGAAGATAGTTATTTTGAAAAGTCCCCGGCATACAATAAGCTATATGATTATATCAAGAAAAACTTCTATGAAGGCGATAATTACAAAACCCAAATATTAACTGAAGACCTCCAGGGAATCTGTCAGTTTGCATTTGATATGAAGCTTATATCTGCTTGTATTAATAATCATGGAATTGTTTTTGATAGCCAGAAGCAGATCCAAGAAGTTCTCCAGCTGGTGGTAGAACTTTCTAACAATGTCAGGTTATGGGAAAATAACGGCCATACTCCGGATGAACTGCACAAGCGCCATGAAAAACCAAATCTGAGACCATTGCCAGAAAAGCCATTCGGGTTTACTGAATCCAAGGTCATTGATTTTATACCAAGAAAGAAAGTAGGCAGAAACGATCCCTGTCCTTGCGGAAGCGGGAAGAAGTACAAGAATTGTTGTATGAGCAAAGATAATAATTAGTAGGTGAAAAGCTCAATGAATAAAAAAAGTTTAATTCGGAATCGACTCAGTATTGATATAGATCCAAAAGAGCATCAGAAAATCAAGATATTTGCAACCCTACATGGCACTTCTATAAAAGAAAATGTTTTAACCAGTATTCGCGAACGGCTGGAAAGAGAATCCGAAGAAAAGCAGTTACAATTAATGACCAGCCAGATTACTCCTGCATTAAAAGAAATATGGGATAACGATAAAGACGAGTCTTATAATGAATTATAAACAGAGGGATATTGTACTGGTTAATGTAATTTTTTCTGAAGGCTCTGGAGTAAAGAAACGGCCTGCTTTAATCATTAGTGACAAATATTACCACAACAATAGACAGGAAATTAT